>CACXFK010000074.1 GCA_902766945.1 uncultured Lachnospiraceae bacterium
GGATACGCAGCCGGCGTGGGCTGTTTCTTCTTGATGGTAATGATGGATCTTCCCATGCCGTATAAGGAAAATGTGTCGATGACCGCCTGATCACCCCCGAGTTTTCGAATCGCAGAGGCCGCCTGACGGACCTCTTCTTCGCACTGGTCTGATTTGTACGCCGCAAACACGCATCCCTTTTTAACAAAGGGAAGGCAGTATTCCGACAGTGTAGACAGATTTGCCACTGCTCTGGATACGCACAGATCAAAGCTTTCTCTGTATTTTTTATCTCTGGCCAGTTCTTCTGCTCTTGCATGCCGGGCTTCCACTCCGGCAAGTCCCAGTTTCTGAATCACGCCGGAAACAAAGTTCATTTTCTTTCCGACCGAATCAATCATCAGGACATCAAGATGAGGATAGAGTATTTTTAAGGGCAGTCCGGGGAATCCGGCTCCTGATCCGATATCCAGCACCCTGTGGATCTTGTTCAGATCGACGTCGCGCGTGATCATCAGACTGTCGATAAAGTGTTTTTCTACCGCATCGCGAAAATCCGTGATTCTGGTCAGATTCATCACTTTATTTGTTTCGATCAGTTCCTCATAATACGCAATCAGCTGTTCCGCCTGCCGGACGGACATGTTTAAGTTGTGTGTTTCCGCCTCATGGAGCAGCAAAGAGCATTCTTCACCTGACAATGGTTGTACCTCACATCAATTAATCTGTTCAGTGATTTCGGCGCAGTCCTGTTTATTTTTCTCCTGCATGCTGCTTCAGATAGACAAGCAGGACTGATATATCCGCCGGACTGACTCCTGCAATACGGGAGGCCTGTCCGACACTTGCGGGTTTAAACTCTTTCAGTTTCTGTCTGGCCTCAATCCGCAGAGATGCTACATCATCGTAATCTATATCTTCGGGAATGTGCCTGGACTCTGTTTTTTCAAACTGAGCGACCTGGCGTCTCTGTCTTTCAATATAACCGGCGTATTTGATCTCGATATTGACCTGTTCACAGACGTCGGCCGGCAGGTCCGGCCTTGACGGATCCAAAGCTGCAAGGCTCTCATAACTGAGTTCCGGTCTCCGGATCAGTTCGATGAGCGCGGCTCCGGAGTCTATTTCTGAACTCTCGTGCTCGCGCATAAACGACTGTACCGCTTCACTTGTTCCGATATAGACATGGCTCACCCGGTTTATTTCTTCCCGGATCAGTTTTTCTTTATTTCTTGTTTTCTCCATCTCGGCATCGGACACAAGACCGACTCTGTGTCCGTAGGCACGCAGCCGCAGATCGGCATTGTCCTGCCGCAGAAGCAAACGGTATTCGGCCCGGCTCGTCATCATACGATACGGTTCGAAATTTTCCTTTGTGACGAGATCATCGATCAGCACACCGATGTAGGCTTCGGATCTGAGCAGGACCAGCGGGTCTTTTCCGAGCACATATTGCGCCGCGTTGATGCCCGCTATCAGTCCCTGGGCCGCTGCCTCCTCGTATCCGGAGCTTCCATTGAACTGACCTCCGGAGAAAAGCCCCCTGACTGCCTGAAATTCAAGCGTACTTTTCAGCTGTTTCGGAGCCAGGCAATCATACTCAATCGCGTAGGCACAGCGGACGATTTTAGCATGTTCCAGTCCCGGCACACTTCGGTACATCGCGTACTGTACGTCTTCGGGCATCGAGCTTGACATCCCGTCAATGTACATCTCGTTTGTATAATTTCCTTCCGGTTCGATAAAGACCTGGTGGCGGTCTTTATCGGCGAACTTCATCACCTTGTCCTCAATCGAGGGACAGTAGCGCGGGCCGGTCGCATGGATAACACCTCCGTAGAGAGGAGAGCGGTCTATGTTTTCCCGGATGATGCGATGCGTCTCAGGATTGGTATAGGTCAGCCAGCATGAGCGCTGGGGGATCTGGACGGATTCCGGATCCGTCGAGAACGAAAACGGAATGACGCGGTCGTCGCCTTTCTGCTCGGTACATTTCGAAAAATCAATGGATCGTCCGTCAATTCTCGCCGGTGTGCCGGTCTTGAAGCGAACCAGACGGATCCCGTGCGCCTCAAGAGAGGAGGAAAGATGATTTGCCGGCATCAGGCCGTTCGGGCCTGTATACTGACTGACATCGCCGTAGATGCACCGGGCTTTCAGATAGACGCCTGTGCATAAAACGACCGCTTTCGCATAATAGACAGCCCCGGATACGGTGCGAATGCCGCAAATCACGTTCTTTTTATCCACAGTATCCACATGCATTCGGCTGATTTCTGCGAATAGTGTCTCTCTTTCAGTACACTTTGCTATATTTTCTGAATATTCTGATGATTTATTTAATGCATCCTCTAATGTTATTATTTCGGATACTTCCTGCTGCCTGATCGTAAGATGATCCTGATTTTCAAGGATTCGCCGCATTTCCAGTGTGTAGGAGGATTTGTCGGCCTGTGCGCGAAGAGAATGTACGGCCGGACCCTTGGATTTATTGAGCATTTTGGACTGGATAAACGTCCGGTCGATCGTTTTTCCCATCTGTCCGCCGAGCGCGTCCACCTCACGGACAAGGTGCCCCTTTGAGCTGCCCCCGATATTCGGGTTGCACGGCATCAGCGCGATGGATTCCACACTGACGGTGAACAGAATTGTCTCAAGCCCAAGCCGCGCACATGCAAGCGCCGCTTCGCAGCCGGCGTGGCCTGCCCCGACAATCACAACGTCATATATCTCTGAAATATGATGTACCGCATGATGCACCGGCGCAGTGTCCGTCAACGCGCTGTCTGATGCGCGATTCGCCGTCATTTCATTTTCCGATGCTGCGTTTGCAGCTGTACCATTTACCACTGTATTTCCCGCCCTGTGACCTTTCAACGCTGAAGTCTCTCGTCATTTTTCATATAATTCTTCGTCCCGGTCCTGGTCTTCGTCCCAGTCCTGGCCTTATTCTTCGTCCCAGTTCTGTTCTTCGTCTTCATTCCAGTCCTGGTCTTCGTCTTCGTCCCGGTTCTGATCTTCGTCTTCGTCCCGGTTCTGATCTTCGTCTTCGTCCCAGTTCTGTTCTTCGTCTTCATCCCAGTTCCGGTCTTCGTCTTCATTCCAGTCCTGGTCTTCGTCCCAGCCGTCCCCGTCTTCATCGCGGTCTGTCTCTTCGCCGCGATCCGTGTCTTCATCGTAATCAGAGCCGCTGTTTCCGCCGTCTTCCGAGCCCTGATCCGTGTCATCCGGAAGACCGCTTGCTTTCAGTTCCGCGTCTTTGGTCGTGACCTGCCGGCCGGCGCTCTTGGACAGGTATACGATGTAGGCGACTCCGTCATTGAAGTAGATCACGCCTTCTTCCATGTCCGTGAACGGCACCCGGGTCATCCTGTAGGAAGAGCCGTCCTCAAACGTCAGCATCATGTCAAATGGCGCGTCTGTTTTTCCGCCGTCATACACAAATGCGGTGTCATAATAGAGAATCCGTTCTTCCTTGTCCGCAAAGACGTCTCCGTTTGAGAGGAGGCTTCGTGGCAGTTCATCCGAATCGGTCGGCAGGACCCGAAGCGCCGTGACGGCAAGTCCCGTGCTGTTGACCAGCCGGATCCTGAACACGGAGTCGCCTTCGGCCTTCGTTCCGATGATATTCAGGTATTCGTCCGCCTCCGCGATCGGCGTCAGCTGCACGGGAACCGGCGTCAGCTCTGCCGTCGGCGTCGATGTAATGATTGCGATCGGCGTTTCAGTCGGCTGAGCCGATGTGGGAGCCGGCGTAGAGGTCGGTCTCGGCGTGCTTTGATTTCCGATCACCGGAATCGTCGTCGCCGCACACCCGCTCATCAGAAAGAGCATGCCTGCGGAAAGTGCGGCGGCCGCTATGGATGTCATCTGTTTTTTCATGTCCAACCCCGATCTGAATCGCGGAATCGTAGATCCGCTGCAAATGTCGATGTCGAAATACCTCGTTCACTATACAGGACTTGGCGCATCTCGTCAAATCCGCCATTTTCCGTACAGGACTTGGCGCATCTCGTCAAATCCACTATTTCCGTACAGAACAGGCGCATCTCGTCAAATCCGCTATTTCCCCATACAGAATTTCGAGAAAATGGTGTTGATCAGGTCGTCCCCGACTTCTTCCCCGATGATGTTGCCGAGTTCTCTGTACGCATCCATGAGATCGATCGAATAAAAATCTTCCGGAAGGCCTTCCTCGATGCTTTTCCTGACAAGTGAGATGGACGTGAGCGCCTGCGTGATCGACTGGTTGTGGCGGGCGTTTGTGATCACCGCTTCTTCATTGAACCGGAGGTTTCCTGAGAAGAACATGGAACGAATGGCTTGTTCCAGTTCCGAAAGCCCGCTGCCTTCTTTTGCCGATATCTGCAGGATCGGGATTTCGGCGTTTACAGGCGTCCCGGCGTCAGATGCCGTTTCCGCAAGAAAAGCCCGCAGCATTTCCGGTGTACAGACCGTATGAAGATCCGATTTATTGAGGAGGATGATCGAGCGTCTGCCGCGGATGAGTCCGAGTATTTCACGGTCGTTGTCGTCGATCGGACGGGCGGAATCGAAGAGAGCCAGGATCAGGTCCGCGCGGTCCGCATAGTCTCTGGCGCGCCCGATTCCGATCTGTTCAATCCGGTCCCTCGCGTCGCGGATCCCCGCCGTGTCAATGACTCTGAGCAGAAGACCGCCGATGCGGACCTGGTCCTCCAGGATGTCCCTTGTCGTTCCCTCTATGTCGGTTACGATCGCGCGGTCCTCGCCTGTAAGGGCGTTCATGAGCGACGACTTGCCGGCATTTGGTTTTCCGATGATGACCGTGAGGATGCCTTCACGGATCATCTTTCCTTCGCCGAAGGTCGAGGAGAGAGCCCGCAGTTTTTCCTCGACGGGCAGGAGATGATCCGACAGCTGTTCTCCGTATCCCGTCAGGTCATAGTGCTCCGGGTCGTCAATCGCCGCTTCGATGAAAGCCAGTTCGTCCATGATCGCTTCCCTGAGCCCGGTTATGACGTTCCGGACGGATCCGGAGAGCTGCATAAGGGAGCTCTTGAGGGCGTCGCCGCTTTTTGCGCTGATGACGTCCATGACGGCTTCGGCTTCCGTCAGATCGATCCGGCCGCCCAGAAACGCCCGCCTGGTAAATTCGCCCGGCTCGGCGCAGCGGGCGCCATTTGCAAGGACATGTTCCAGGACGCGCTGCATCACGTAAGGACCGCCATGTGTGTTGATTTCTACGGTGTCCTCAGTGGTATAGGTATGAGGGGCCCGCATGATCATGACGAGGCACTCGTCGAGCACCTCCTCCGTTTCGCCGTCCCTCCTTACGATGTGGCCGTAGTGTATTGTATTGGTTTTATAAGCTGTCACATCGGCCTCATGCCGCGGGCGGAAGACTTTGCTTAGTATGAAAAAAGCTTCAGGCCCCGAAATCCGGATGATTCCGATGCCCGAAGCTGTCATTCCGCTTGCGACGGCCGCGATCGTATCCTGTCCCATCGCTCCGTCCTCATTTTTTAAGGTAAGTGGCGCAAGTCTTTTTTATCGCTTCGGCGTCACGACCACGTGCCTGTACGGCTCCTCGCCTTCGCTGTATGTCTCGACAAAGCGGTTGCCCTGCAGAGAGGAATGAATGATCCGTCTCTCGTACGGATTCATAGGTTCAAGCGAAACCGGTCTGTGTGTCTTCTTGACTTTGTAAGCGATGTTTCTCGCCAGGTTGTTCAGCGTGTCGGCTCTGCGGGCACGGTAGTCTTCCGTGTCGAGTTTCACGCGGATGTACTCCTCTGACTTCTTGTTGACCACAAGGCTCGTCAGATACTGAAGAGAGTCAAGCGTCTGGCCGCGCTTTCCGATCAGGATGCCCATCTCGTCACCGGAGAATGTGCAGCTGAGCGCGCCTTCTGTCTGGCTGTATTCCGTTGTGACAGCGGCTTCGATCTGCATCGCGTCGAATACGGACTTGAGGAAGTCCTCCGCCGTCTGTTTCAGCTCGGCTTCCTGTTCCTCGGAGATCGGCTTGACAACCCGGTCGGGCTTCGGCCTGGACGGCTCGTAAGCAGGAACCGGCGTCTCTTCGTGTGTTTTTGCGAAATCACGTCCGCCCTTTTTGTCGTGGCCGGATCTGCGGTCCCGTCTTCCGCCTTCGCGTCTCTCCGGACGTTCCCTGACTTCCGGACGGCCTTCTGCCTTCGCTTTGGCAGCCGCTGCCGCGGCGCGCTTTTCGATTTCGTCGCTTGTGATGACCTTTTTCTCCGGCTGCAGGATCTTGGTCACGACCGATTCCCGGTCGGATTGTTCCGCTTTCTCGATCGCGATGCGCTCTTTTTCAAGTTCTTCTTCAGAACGTGCGCGCGCTTTGATGATCGCCGGTTTTGATCCGATCCCGAGGAATCCGCTGGATGCCTCCTGTAAAACCGTGTAGTCAAGGCGATCCGATGTCACACCCAGTTCCAGACAGGCCTGTGTGATCGCCGCGTCTACAGATTTGTCTGTAAACTCTTTGTACTCCATGTTTTTCGTTTCCTCCTACTATATAATCATCCTTCAGGGATGACGATCCTCTTATTTTTTCTTGCCTTTATTGTTGTTTCGCTCATCAAAAGCCTTGACCATGTTTGCCTTGGAGGCAATGGAGCCCGGCCGCGCGTTCTGGTTGTAGTACGCGGTGGATTCTTCCATGGCTTTCTTGTTCTTTTCGGCCCGGGCCGCCGCCTGCTGCACCTTCTTCTGTTCTTCCGCTTCAAACGTGCGGGTGGAGGTATGAGCCTGGTTTGTGATCTTCTGAGGAGGAAGTCCCTGCTTCGCTCTCTTCGCGTTCATCTTTTCCTGAGCGGCCTTGATGATGTCCTCAGGTGTCTCCTGATCCAGCTTTCGGTTGATCGCATACTGCTGGATCGAGCGGATGACCGCACTCATGATCCAGTAGATGCCGACACCGACAGGAAGCGTAAGACAGAAAAACGCGGACATGACGGGCATCACGGTGTTCATGGACTGCATCGTGCTGTTCATCGTATTGGACGCATCATTTCCGTTGTTCTGCTGCGCCGGCTGCGGCATCAGCTTGTAGTTGAGCCACTGTGTGAACCAGGCAAGAACCGGGAACGCGATCGCCGCGATGATAAGAAGCACCCAGAGGCCTGTCTTGTCACTCCACGCGTTCTTTATGATCTCCATCGGGGAATCGGAAATGCTGAGGCCGAGGAAGTTGGTCGCGCGCTTCACATAGTCATGGATGCCGGTCAGTGAAGTCTCAAAAGACTGTCCCGCCGACTTCTCAAGCAGTGAATTCCACTGCTTTGTTGTCAGGCCGTAAACGGCGTCGATGACGTTTTTTGTTTCTCCGGAGGAGAAGTTTCTGGTCAGGTTCGCATTGTTCGTATCCTTAACGAACTGGCTGAATATAGAGACGAATGAGCTGTCGTTCGCGATGTCGGCAATCTTGTTTCCGATGATCGTGATATAGCCCGGTATCTTGTAGATGACCTGATACAGTGCGAAAAGCACCGGCATCTGGATCAGCAGCTGCACGCATGAACCGGTGGCCGAGACGCCGTACTTGGCATAGACGGCGTTGGTCTCGTCCATCATCTTCTGCTGGGAGACCTGATCCTTTTTCCCTTTGTACTTGGCCTGGATCTTCTGAAGTTCAGGCTGCATGATCGCCTGCAGTTTGGAAAATCTCTGCTGCTTGATCTGCATCGGCATCATCGCCATCAAAAGAATAATCGTGAAAATAATGATTGCGATGCCGACGTTCGGAAGACCGATTTTGCTGATAACAAAGTAAATCCCGTTCATCAGCCAGCCGAGGACTTCCGCCACCCATTTGACAATAGGCATGGAACTTTTTGTTAGTAGCTGTGCCAAAATTGTTTTTCCTCCTTCTATCTGCATACCGCGGGACTGCCCGCGCCTGATACATGTAAATCACGATTCTCGAAGAAGAATCGTGCGCGAATTGCAGCCGTTCAGGGAACAGGGTCATAGCCGCCGTGGGAAAACGGGTTGCATCTTAAAATTCTCCACAGCGCAAGAAGACCACCTTTCAGCGGTCCGTACTTTTCGATGGCCTCAATCCCGTACTGGGAACAGCTCGGTATATAGGGACATTTATAGCCTTTATATGGTGATATATGCCTCTGATAGAATCGAATCGAAGCGATCATCCATTTCTTTACGATCATTGGTTCATCAGACGTAAAAGCGATTTCTCCAATGTTTTGTAATCCGCGTATTTTGCCCGGCTCCGGGCGATCACGGCGAAATCGCACCCGGTACTGAATCCGTCTTCATTCAGTCGGTAGATTTCTTTTAATCGTCTTTTGATTTTGTGGCGGATGACACTGTTGCCCACTTTTTTGCTGACCGATACTCCGAAGCGGCTCGGTCCGCCGTCTCCCCGCACGTATTTATATACAACGAGGCAGCTGTCCGCTTTTGACGTTCCGCGTCTGTAGACACGCGAAAAATCTCTGTTATCCTTTAATCCGATCATCCCGAAATATTTCCGTAAAAATAGAAGAAAAGACCACATCGCTGTGGTCTCGTATGCATTCCTATTACGCGGAAATCACTTTTCTTCCTTTTCTTCTTCTGGCCGATAAAACCTTTCTGCCGTTCTTGGTAGACATCCTTGCGCGGAATCCGTGAACTCTGGCATGAGAGATCTTCTTCGGCTGAAATGTCATTTTGCTCATTTCTACACCTCTTCCAAGTTAACAATCAAAATTGCCTAATTATTATATGAGATAGTTACCATAACTGTCAACTACTAAATATAGTGGCGAAGCCTTATGCCGACCACACTTTTCTGTCTCCGGATGGCGGACGCTCCCTTTTTGGAAAAGTCCGACAGTTTACATAAACTTATCCACATCTTGTGGATAAACTGTGGATGTTTTTGCTATCTGTCCGTGTTTTGTATGCCTCTAACAGCTCAAAAATCCTTGTATTCACGGCATATCCGGTGTCGACATCTTTTTCCGGAAGTTATCAACATGATGTATGTTACGGGTCCTTCTTATGTCACCGCGCCATTTCACAAGGCTTGTAAAAACAGCGATTATCCTTTATTATGTATAGTAGATTTTTATTGAAAATGGGGTGTTTTTCACTATATGGATATCTATGCTCTGCTCGCGGAGAAATGGCCCGAGATTCTGGATCACATCAAAAACGAAAATGATCTCACTGCCGTCTCATATTCGACCTGGATACTCCCTCTCGTCCTCAAAGCTGCGGATCACGAGGGATTTGTCTTGTATGTCCCTATGGGAGGGATGGCCATCAACCTCTTAAATAAACGTTATACCTATATGATCCGGACAGCCGTCACGGAAGTCACGGGTCTCAATCTGAATGTCCACTATACGGACAAGGAAGATATAACCGAGGCGGTTCTCCCCGATAAAAGCGACGATTTCGACGAGATCATGGCCCGCGCGCATCTGGATCCGAAGTATACGTTCGATTCTTTTGTCGTCGGTTCCAACAATAAGTTTGCCCACGCGGCCTCTCTGGCCGTCGCCGAATCTCCGGGGCAGATCTATAATCCTCTTTATCTGTATGCGGGCGTGGGACTTGGCAAAACACACCTGATGCACTCGATCGCTCATTTTATCCTCCGCCAGAATCCGGAGGCCCGGGTGCTCTATGTGACATCCGAGACCTTTACAAATGAACTGATCGATTCGATCCGTAACGGCAACAATTCCGCCATGACGAATTTCCGAAAGAAGTACCGCGACATCGACGTGCTTCTGATCGACGATATCCAGTTCATCATCGGCAAAGAGTCAACGCAGGAGGAGTTTTTCCACACCTTCGAAACGCTCTACGGGCAGAAAAAGCAGATCATCGTATCTTCGGATAAACCGCCGAAAGAACTCGATATTCTGGAAGAGCGCATAAGGTCGCGTCTGGAAATGGGTCTTGTGGCGGATATTTCGAGTCCCGATTACGAGACCCGTATGGCCATCCTTCGTAAAAAGCAGGAGATCGACGGGTATGAGATCGACAACGAAGTGCTCGATTACATCGCCAAAAACATCAAGTCCAATATCCGTGAACTGGAAGGCTGCCTGAATCATGTCCATGCGAAGGCAGTCCTTGAAAAGTGCGAAGTGGATCTGCCTCTGGCGGAAGTGATCCTGAGAGATCTGATCACTCCCGACGCGGAGAAAACAGTGACCAGCGAGATGATCATCGGCGCGACCGCCGAGCATTTCCATCTGTCTCTTCAGGAGATCCGCAGTTCGAAGCGGGATAAAAAGTACGTCTATCCGAGGATGATCGCGATGTATCTCTGCAGGGATATGACGGAAGATGCCCTGACGACGATCGCAAACCTATTAAATAAGAAGGATCACACGACCGTCATGTCCGCATGCCGGAAGATCGAGAAAGATATCGCGACCAATCCGCAGACCCGCAACACGGTCGAGGCGATCAGGAAAAAAGTATCCCCGGCCTGACGGATTATTCCGCTCCGTTTATCAACATATGTACGTGGATGACTTGTGATCTTGTTTGTGGAGCCATTTTCAAAAACACAATCCGCACAGTCGATTCCGTCCGGGCACACAGTCCCGTCAACATCGAAAAACCGCATGGATGCTGGATGATCGGGTATAAATCACAAATCCACATCCTTTATTACTAAGACTTCTGAAATCTTTTTATTCATAATATCTTTAATAAGCAAGGAGCAGGCTCGTTATGAAATTCACGGCGACAAAGGCAGATCTGCAGTCAGGTGTCAGCATCGCGATCAGGGCAGTCCCCTCTCATACCACCATGCCGATCCTGGAATGCATCCTGATCGAAGCCAGGACAAATGATCTGATTTTTACAACCAACGATATGGAAATGGGAATCGAGACGCACGTCAAAGCCGGTATCGAGGAGACGGGCGTCGTGGCTGTTGAGGCCAGGATGTTTTCCGAGATCGTCCGGAAACTTCCCAACGAGATCGTCACGTTCGAATCCGATGAGAATTACAATATCCGCATCCGCTGCGGAAAAGCCAAGTTCATGATCGGCGGGAAGAGCGGCGAGGAATTTGCGTATCTGCCTTCCGTGGAAACGGATGAGTGCGTCACGATCTCCCAGTTTACGCTGAAGTCGGTGATCCAGGATACGATCTTCTCCATCGCCACAAATGAAAACAGCAAGATCATGACAGGCGAGCTTTTTGAGATTAAAGGAGATATTCTGAGAGTCGTCGCTCTGGACGGTCACAGGATTGCGATCCGCAGAGTGGCTCTCAAAGAGAGCTTTGATCCCATCCGCGTCGTGGTGCCGGGAAAAACACTGCAGGATATCAGCCGCATCCTGAGCGGAGAGATGGATGACATCGTCCGGATTTATTTCTCGAAGAATCATATCATTTTCGAGATTCCGGGAACGAGGGTGATCTCACGCCTCATCGACGGCGAGTATTTTAACGTCGACCAGATGATCTCAAGTGATTATGAGACCAAAGTGACGGTCAACAGAAATGTATTTCTGAGCTGCATCGACCGCGCGACGCTCTTTGTCCGCGAAGGCGACAAAAAACCGATCATCATGGAAATAAGCGATCAGGAGATGAATCTGTCGATTGAGTCGCAGCTTGGCGCGATGGATGAAACGCTCGATACCGCAAAAGAAGGCAAAGATATGGTGATCGGTTTCAATCCGCGTTTTATCATGGACGCGCTTAAGGCGATATCGGACGAGACGATCTCTTTGTATCTGGTCAATCCGAAGGCGCCCTGTTTTATCAAGGATGAGGGACTGAGCTATACCTACCTGATTCTTCCTGTCAATTTTGTAAGGTGAGCGGGAACGATATGGAAACACTGAAGCTTAGAGAAAAAGACGAATATATTACGCTGGGACAGCTTCTGAAAGCGGTCGGCATGGTGGAAAACGGAGCCGAAGCGAAGGAAGTGATCACGGCGGGTGAAGTCATGGTCAACGGAGAGACGGATACGCGCCGGGGCCGCAAACTGCGGGAAGGAGACACGGTGCTGTTCGACGGAACGGAGATCCGCGTTGTACGTTAAAGAACTGGATCTTAAGTCATTCCGGAATTATGAATCACTGTCGGTTTCATTTGATCCGGGAACCAATATTTTCTATGGCCGGAATGCGCAGGGAAAAACGAATATCCTTGAAGCGGTTTATCTGGGGTGTACGACAAAGTCCCACAGAGGTTCGAAGGACCGGGACCTGATCCGGATGGGTGATGATGAAAGTCATATCCGTCTGAAGATCGACCGCCGTGAAAATGAGTACCGGATTGATATTCACCTGAAAAAGAACCGCGCAAAAGGCGTGGCGGTGAATGCGATGCCGGTGCGCAAGGCCTCGGATCTCTACGGGATCGCTTCTCTGGTTTTCTTTTCGCCTGAAGATCTGAACATGATAAAAAACGGCCCTGCGGGACGCAGGCGTTTTCTTGATCTGACGCTTTGCGGGATCGACAGGGTTTATATGGCCGACCTTTCCGCATACGGAAAGATTGTTTCTCAGCGGAACGCTTTGCTGCACGAGGCGGCTTATGATCCGAAACGCCTGGCCGAACTGGATATATGGGATATTCAGCTGGTCGAGACGGGAAAGAGAATCATAAAGAGAAGGGCTGAGTTTCTTGATCTTTTCGGGAAAATGGCGGCGGAGCGGCATCAGGCTCTGACGGACGGCGGCGAGCGGCTGAGGATCAGTTATGAGCCGAATACGGAAGCGGACCTTCTGGAAATGAAAACGGCAAGGAACCGCGATATGGATCTGCGGACAAAGGAAACGCACGCGGGTCCGCACAGAGATGATCTGTCCATCCGTGCAAACGGGATGGATCTGCGAAGCTACGGATCGCAGGGACAACAGAGAACGGCGGCCTTATCGATGAAGATGGCGGAGATCTCCGTGATCGAATCCCTTCGGGGAGATAAGCCCGTGCTGCTGCTCGACGACGTGCTCTCCGAGCTTGACAGGGACAGGCAGAATGCACTGCTCAGTGCGATCAGGGATACGCAGACACTTATTACATGCACGGGTCTGGATGATTTTATCAGTCATACGTTTCATGCGGACCGCATTTTCCGTGTGGAAAACGGAACGGTGACACCGGACCGTGCGGGGACATAAAAAAGAGACGGCACGAAAGGACTCGGGAGGAACGGTATGAATATTGAAGATCATGAAGAATATGGAGCCGATCAGATTCAGATCCTGAAAGGTCTGGAGGCGGTTCGGAAAAGACCGGGTATGTATATCGGGTCGACGTCTTCGCGCGGTCTCCACCACCTGGTCTATGAAATCGTGGATAATTCTGTTGACGAAGCGCTGGCCGGTACCTGCGATCATATTGAGGTGACGGTTCATAAAGATAACTCTGTAACCGTAACGGATAACGGAAGAGGCATTCCGGTCGGGATCAATCACCAGGCGGGCATTCCGGCTGTAGAGGTTGTTTTTACGATCCTGCACGCGGGCGGCAAATTCGGCGGCGGCGGATACAAGGTATCCGGCGGTCTGCACGGCGTCGGCGCTTCCGTCGTCAACGCCCTCTCAGAGTGGCTTGTGGTTCAGATTTATCACGAGGGAAAGATCTACCAGCAGCGGTATGAGCGCGGCAAGACCATGTATAAGCTGAAAGTGGTCGGGGAATGTGATCCGAAGCTGCACGGGACGAGCGTCACATTTTTCCCGGACAGGGAGATCTTTGACGACATCGAGTTTGATTTCGATACGCTGAAGACCCGATTCAGGGAAATGGCGTTTCTGACAAAGGGCCTCAAGTTCACGTTTGTGGACGAGCGGCCGGAAGAGGAAAATAAGGAGCGCGTCTTCCACTATGAAGGCGGCATTATCGAGTTCGTCCAGTATCTGAACAGGAGCTCGTCTTCGCTGTATCCGCAGGTGATTTACTGCGAGGGTGAGAAGAACGGCGTCCTCGTCGAAGTCGCGATGCAGCACAATGACGGGTATAAGGAAAATACGTACGGATTCGTCAATAATATCGTGACGCCGGAAGGCGGCATGCATGTCGAGGGTTTCCGCGCCGCTCTGACAAAGGTCTTTAATGACTACGCGAGAAAGAACAAGCTGCTCAAGGATTCGGAGCCGAATCTGACGGGAGAGGATATCCGGGAAGGCCTGACGGCGATCATTTCCGTAAAAATAGAAGATCCCCAGTTCGAGGGCCAGACGAAGATGAAGCTCGGAAATTCGGAAGCCAGAAGCGCGGTCAGTTCGATCGTCAGCGAGCAGCTCACGTATTTCCTGGAGCAGAATCCGAACGTCGGTAAAGCGACGGTCGAAAAGTCGGTGCTTGCCCAGAGGGCGAGGGAAGCGGCCAGAAAGGCCCGCGATCTGACCAGAAGAAAGTCGGCGCTTGACGGGATGAGCCTGCCGGGCAAGCTCGCGGACTGTACGGATAAGGATCCGAAGAACTGCGAGATCTTTATCGTCGAGGGTGATTCCGCCGGCGGCAGCGCCAAGACGGCCAGGTCCCGCGCGACGCAGGCCATCCTTCCGCTGAGAGGCAAGATCCTGAATGTTGAGAAGGCAAGGCTCGACCGCATTTACGGAAATGCCGAAATCAAGGCGATGATCACGGCGTTCGGGACGGGTATCCATGAAGATTTCGATATCGAGAAGCTGAGATACGACAAGATCATCATCATGACGGATGCCGACGTCGACGGAGCCCATATCGCGACGCTGATGCTGACGTTCCTGTACCGGTTCATGCCGGAGCTGATCAAGACGGGGCATGTGTATCTGGCGCAGCCTCCGCTTTATAAGATCGAGAAGAACCGGAAGATCTGGTATGCGTATTCGGACGCGGAGCTTGAGAAAATCATGCAGGAGATCGGCCGTGATTCGGCCAATAAAGTGCAGCGCTATAAAGGTCTTGGCGAGATGGATGCCGATCAGCTCTGGGAGACGACGATGGATCCGTCCACGCGCATCTTAAAGCGGGTCAATATGGACGAGGATTCCGCCTCCGAGATCGATCTGACCTTTACGACCCTGATGGGGGACAAGGTCGAGCCCCGCAGGGAATTTATAGAGGAAAATGCGAAGTACGTGACGAACCTTGACGTATAAAACGTGAGAGGAAATATGGACGATAAAGTATTTGACAGAATTCAGGAAGTGGATCTGAAAAAGACAATGGAGACATCGTATATCGACTATGCGATGTCGGTTATCGTATCACGTGCCCTGCCGGATGTCCGGGACGGTCTGAAGCCGGTGCAAAGACGTGTGCTCTGGTCGATGATCGAACTGAATAACGGTCCGGACAAGCCGCACAGAAAGTGCGCCCGTATCGTCGGCGATACGATGGGTAAATATCATCCGCACGGAGATTCTTCGATATACGGCGCGCTTGTCAATATGGCACAGGACTGGTCTTTTCATTATCCGCTCGTAGACGGTCACGGAAATTTCGGCTCGGTCGACGGCGATTCGCCTGCCGCGATGCGGTATACCGAGGCCAGGCTTTCCAAAATCTCGATGGAAATGTTGGCGGATATCGGGAAGAATACGGTTGATTTCCAGCCGAACTTCGACGAGACGGAGAAGGAGCCGGTCGTATTGCCGGCCCGCATCCCGAACCTGCTTGTCAACGGCACGACCGGTATCGCGGTCGGTATGGCGACCAATATGCCGCCCCATAATCTCGGCGAGGTGGTGGACGCCTGCGTCCGCATGATCGATGACCGCGTGTCCGGTTTGGAGGATACGTCTGTCGAGGAACTGATGAAGATCGTCAAGGGTCCGGATTTTCCAACCGGGGCGACGATTCTCGGAAGACGGGGCATCGAGGAGGCATACAGGACCGGACACGGCAAGATCACGGTCCGTGCCGTATCCCGCATCGAGACCTTGCCGAACGGCAAATCGGAGATCCTCGTGACGGAGCTTCCGTATCTGGTCAATAAAGCGAGGCTGATCGAATCGATCGCCGACCTGGTGCGGAATAAAAAGATTGACGGCATTACGGCGCTCAACGATCATTCGAGCCGTGAAGGCATGGAGATCTGCATCGAGGTCCGCCGCGACGCGAACGCCAACGTCATTTTAAATCAGCTTTATAAGCATACGCAGCTGCAGGACACGTTCGGCGTCAACAATCTGGCGCTCGTGGACGGGCAGCCGAAGGTGCTGAATCTGAAAGAAATCCTGACCTGCTATCTGAAGCATCAGGAAGACGTCGTCACAAGGAGAACGCAGTACGATCTCAATAAGGCCGAGGAGAGAGCCCATATCCTGAAAGGACTCCTGATCGCGCTGGATCATATCGATGAAGTGATCCGGATCATCCGCGGCTCGGCAAACGTCCAGGAAGCGAAGCTTCAGCTGATGGAGCGCTTCGGTCTGGACGACGTGCAGGCACAGGCCATCGTCGATATGCGTCTGCGCGCTCTGACCGGTCTCGAAAGAAGCAAGATCGAGTCGGAATACGCGGAACTGATGAAGACGATCGAGCACTTAAAGGCGATTCTGTCCGACAAGAATCTTCTTCTTGGCGTGATCAAAGACGAGCTTCTTGCCGTCCGCGACAAGTACGGCGACGAGAGAAAGACGCAGATCATCTTTGATTCGTCGGATATCTCGATGGAAGATATGATTCCGGACGAAAATATGGTGATCACTGCGACGCAGCTCGGTTATATCAAGCGCATGACGGTGGATCATTTCAGGATGCAGAACCGCGGCGGCAAGGGCATCAAGGGAATGCAGACGATCGACGACGACGCGGTTGCGGACGTCATGATGACGACCAATCACAACTACATCCTGTTCTTTACGAACAAGGGACGCGCTTACCGCCTGAAAGCGTATGAGATCCCCGAGGCGTCGAGAACCGCAAGAGGGACCGCTCTGGTCAATCTGCTGCAGCTGATGCCGGACGAACATGTGACGACCGTGCTTCCGATCCGTGAACTGGATGACGATAAGTATCTGATCATGGCGACGCGGAGAGGCGTGGTGAAGCGGACGATGCTGTCGGCATTTTCCAATATCCGGAAGACCGGCATCATCGCGATCACGCTCGGGGAAGATGACGAACTGATCGAAGTCAAGTGGGACGACTCCGAGCAGGATATGCTTCTTGTCACGCGCATGGGTATGAGCATCCGGTTTAATGCGTCGGATATGAGGCCGATGGGCAGGGCAGCCGGCGGCGTCCGGGGCATGAAGCTTTCACCCGGAGACGAAGTCATCAATATGATGACGGAGAAACAGGGCAGCCATGTGCTGTTTATTTCCGAAAACGGACTCGGCAAGCTGACCGCAATGAGCGAGTTCAAGCAGCAGCACCGCGGCGGATACGGCGTCAAATGTTATAAGATTACCGAGAAGTCCGGCCGTCTGGTCGGCGCGCGGGCGGTTTCGGAAGATGATGAAATCCTGCTGATCACAACGGAAGGCGTCGTGATCAGGACGAGCTGCTCGAGTATTTCCATCCTCGGACGCATCACGACGGGCGTGAAGATCATGGATCTCGCGGAAGGCGTGACCGTCGCAAGCTTCACGAAGGTGAAGATGGATTCGGATGAAGAAAATGCCGAAGAGGCCGAATCTGAAGACAACTCTTAACGGAGCGGGAGTAAACGAATGGATAAAAAGGAGCTGGCGCTGATCGTAATCGACCGGCTGAAAGAAGCTTATCCGGATGCGCACTGTACGCTTGCTTATGATAAGGCGTGGCAGCTGCTCGTGAGTGTGCGGCTGGCCGCGCAGTGTACGGATGAGCGGGTTGACCGGATCACGCCGCTTCTGTATGAAAAGTTTCCTTCTGTAAAGGCACTAGCGGAAGCGGATGTGTCCGCGATCGAGGAGATCGTCCGCCCGTGCGGGCTCGGGAACAGTAAGGCGCGGGATATTTCGAAGTGTATGCGGGTGCTGCATGAGAAGTACGGAGACCGCGTGCCGGAGACGTTTGAGGAGATCCTTGCGCTGCCGGGTGTCGGCAGGAAGAGCGCGAACCTGATCATGGGCGACGTGTTCGGGAAGCCGGCCATCGTGACGGATACGCATTGTATCCGGCTTTGCAACCTGATCGGTCTTGTCGACAATATAAAAGAGCCGGCCCGGGTGGAAAAGGCATTGTGGCAGATCATTCCTCCGGAGGAGGGGAGCGATCTGTGTCACCGGTTCGTGCATCACGGACGGGCCGTGTGCGTCGCCAGGAGGCCGAAGTGCGCGGAATGCTGTCTGAAAGATGTCTGCAGATATGCGCTGGAGACATATGCGAAGGCGTCATCGACGTAAAATAAATGCAGACAGCGGTGTTTGTATCATTTTTAAAAAGCAAAATCAAATGAAGGAACGAAAAAAGCGCCGGTCTCTCGAAAAGACCGGCGCTTTTAAGCGGATGATGGGAATCGAACCCACCTCTCAAGCTTGGGAAGCTCGCATTCTACCGATGAACTACACCCGCAATGCATGGTCTATTATATATCATCGATGTTTGCGGTGCAAGTCAAAAAGCGGTGTTTTTGCGGCAGCGGGCGCGACGGAGCCGGGAAAACGGCGGCCCGGACAAAGTTTTTTTATATAGGAAGGCGGCATATTTTGCGGCGCTTTTTTCAAGGGGGCACATGATATGGACAAAATGGCGGAAATAGTTGAAAAATAAGGAACAGAGCACATTTTAGAAGAGAAAAACTGATTGACTTCAGCGATGTCCTCGGTTATAATCTTCAATGTGCTCGGAAACAGAGAGCTTATTTTTTTTCACATTTTCATATGTGCAAAGGCTCCCGTAAGGAACCTTTGACAAGGCGTTTCGTGTCATGGAGAAGTACTCAAGTGGCCGAAGAGGCGCCCCTGCTAAGGGTGTAGATCGGGAGACCGATGCGGGGGTTCAAATCCCCCCTTCTCCGTTTTTCGGAA
>CACXFK010000075.1 GCA_902766945.1 uncultured Lachnospiraceae bacterium
CCATATGCATCACCCTCCTTCCGCCAGCGGCAGGCAGATGGATCGTGCACGCCCACCGGGGAATAATTGCCATCATTATAGCAAAAATGCCGCCCATAGGGCAGCATTTTTCACAAAAAATCAATGTCACATACAATCAAAGATCGCTTTTTGTTCAATCGACGGTCCGTAGGTGTCTTTCCACTCGTGGTGCGGGTCCGACCCGTCATAAGCAGGAAGCGCCGCTTCGTCCATCCCGATCTCGATCATCAGGTCGTACCGGTTCGGGCGGTCCGAACAGGAGGGATGCAGTTCCACGCTGTGGATCCCCGGGATCTCAAGCGTCTTCCGGAAGATCGCCTCGATCTCTTCGGTCTTACCGCGCATCGCTGCGGGGTCTTTCCATTTGACGATAATAAAATGCCTCATATCTGATTCCTCTTTCTTCAGGCTTTTTAAGCCGGTGTCCGGCAGCGCATCCACCGCCCCGCGGCGCGCCCCGGTCAGAACTTGGTATCGGACGTCGCCCGTCTCGTTGCTTCAATCGCTTCATAGGAAGCATCATAATCTTTAAATGCCGCCAGCGCCACAAGCGTGTCGATCACCGCAAGCTGCGCGATGCGCGTGCTGACGCTCTCCGACTGATACATCGTCGTCTCCGACGCGATCTGCACAGTGAGGTTCGCCGCTTTTGCGATCGGATTGCGCGAATACCCGGTCAGCGCAACGGTAAACGCGCCGCCCTCCTTTGCCGTTTCCAGACACTTCAGGACGCTCAGGTTGCTCCCCGAATGGGAGATCGCGATCACCATGTCGCCCTCTCCCATCAGGGAAGACGCCATATGCTGGAGATCCATGTCGTCAAACACATAGACCATGATCCCGATTTTCATAAACTTATGCACCGCGTCTTTTGCCACATTGAGGCTTCCGCCCGTTCCGAAAAGGACGATATGCCTCGCATTGCGCAGGTGCTCGGCGATCTCCTCCAGCTCGCCGACGGACAGTCCGAGCAGCGTCCGGCTCAGCACGGAAACCTCACTGTTAAATATCTTGTTGCAGATCGTCGCAGGCTCGTCGTCCCGCTCCAGCACCGGATTGTACTGCCTCTCTTTCGGAAGCATGTCCCTTGCGGCATGCATCTTGAAATCCTGATATCCTTTATACCCGATATGCCGGCAGAATCTCACGACCGTAGCGTCGCTCACGCCAACCTTTTCAGCGAACTCCGTGATTGTGTCATTCAGAAACTGATCGTGATGATCTTCCAGATAAGCTGCGATTTTTTTCTCTCGTTGTGTCAGCTTCACCTGTCTCACCCTCTCGTCAAAGCGAATATCCGGCAGCATATGTTCTCTCCTTTTCTCTCCACCCCCGGCACCATTCCCGCGTGGAGGATCTGTCGATCTTTGCTCCCATTGTAACATAACAGGTTGATGGATTGAAGATACCAAAACTGCTTAATATCCCGGCTTTCCAAGTAATTTAAACATGTTGCTCTTATAAAACTCCACACCCGGCTGATCAAACGGATTGATCCCGTTGATATATCCGCTGACGCCGACCGCGAATTCAAAGAAGTAGAAAAGCTCACCCAGATAGAACTCGTTCTGCTCCGGAATATGGACCATGAAGTTCGGCACGCCGCCTTCAACGTGAGCCGCCATCGTGCCCTCTCTCGCGCACTGATTGACATAATCCATCGTCTTGCCCGCGAGATAATTGAGGCCGTCCAGATCGTTGTCCTCTTCAGTCAGGACGAAGTCTCTCTTCGGTTTTTCGAGGTGCAGCACCGTCTCGTATTTCATGCGGGAGCCGTCCTGGATGAACTGTCCCATCGAGTGCAGATCCGTCGTCAGATCCACCGACGCCGGCATGATGCCCTTCTGATCCTTGCCTTCGCTCTCGCCGTACAGCTGCTTCCACCACTCCGAGATGTAGTGCATGCTCGGCTCATAATTGACGAGGATCTCCACGCTCTTTCCCTTGCGGTACAGGATGTTCCTGAGTGCTGCATAGCGGACGGACGGGTTCTCATCGTACGGGGTGTTCAGGGCCACTTCGCGGTAAGCGGCTGCCCCTCTCATCAGCTCGTCGATATCCGCGCCGCTCACCGCGATCGGCAGAAGTCCGACCGGCGTCAGGACCGAGAAACGGCCGCCGATATCATCCGGAATCACGAAGCACTCGTACCCTTCCGCGTCAGAGAGCGTCTTCAGGGCCCCGCGTGCCTTGTCGGTTGTCGAATAGATCCTCTTCGCCGCGCCTTCCTTGCCGTACTTTTTGATCAGCCGGTCGCGGAACACGCGGAACGCGATCGCGGATTCCGTCGTGGTTCCCGACTTGGAGATGACGTTGACGGAGAAATCCTTGTCACCGAGAAGATCAATGACATCTTCGATGTAGGTTCCGCTCATGCTGTTGCCGACATAATAAATCTGCGGCGTTTTGCGGTCTTCCTTTGTCATCTCGTTGTAGAAGCCGTGGCGGAGGAATTCGATCGCCGCCCTGGCACCGAGGTAGGAGCCGCCGATGCCGATCACGAGGAGGACGTCCGAGTCTTCCTGGATCCGCTTCGCCGCGGCCTTGATCCGGGCAAATTCTTCCTTGTCATAGGCAACAGGCAGATCGATCCATCCAAGGAAGTCGTTGCCCTCGCCGCTGCG
Source organism: uncultured Lachnospiraceae bacterium (assembly GCA_902766945.1). Classification (GTDB taxonomy): domain Bacteria; phylum Bacillota; class Clostridia; order Lachnospirales; family Lachnospiraceae; genus Chordicoccus. The sequence goes on from CACXFK010000075.1 coordinate 2,646, forward strand.
GGATTTCAGCTTTTCCGCGGCATTTTCAGCCGTGAAGCGCATGCTTTCCACTTCATGCTCCGCTATAAACCGAGCCGCCTGCGAATAATCAAAACTGACATGTTTCATACTGTATCATCGCCTCCTTATTGTTTTTCAGCTGTTTCCCATGAAATGAAAAACAACGGGTCAAAGCCCTCCGCCGCCCCGGATGAACAAGGCGGCTGAAAAGGGCTCTCCCCGCAGTCTGTTTATTTGTTTACGATGTTGCAAGGCTCTCCCGCAAGGTAGGCCTTGATATTGTCCACCGTGATGTCCATGATCCTCTGCCGCGCAGCCTGGGCCGCCCAGGAGATGTGAGGCGTGATCAGGCAGTTCTTTGCCGTCAGCAGCGGATTGTCCGCTTTGATCGGCTCGGTCGACACCACGTCAAGTCCTGCCGCGTAGACCTTCCCGCTGTTCAGCGCGTCGGCGAGATCCTGCTCGACGACCAGCTGGCCGCGGCTGTTGTTGATGATGATGACGCCATCCTTCATCTTCGCGATATTGTCCTTATTGATGATGCCTTCCGTAGCCGGGAACAGCGGGCAGTGCAGGAAGATCACATCCGACTCGGCGAGCAGCGTGTCGAGATCCACATACTCGGCAAGCGCTTTGCCCGCGTCGCTCTGGAACGTATCAAATGCCAGCACGCGCATATCCATACTCTTCAGGATCTTCGCGGTGGACTGGCCGATCCGGCCGAGGCCGATGACGCCCGCTGTCTTGCCGTACAGCTCGATCATCGGGAAGTCCCAGTAGCACCAGTCTTCGTGGTTCTGCCATTTGCCGGCTTTGACCGTATCGGAGTGATGCTGATAGTGAGAGCAGATCTCAAGGAGAAGGCCGACCGCGTACTGACCCACGATCTGGGTGCCGTATGTCGGGACATTTGCCACCGGGATGCCTTTTTCCTTCGCATACTCATAGTCAACGACATTGTAGCCGGTTGCGAGCACGGCGATCATCTTGAGGTTCGGGCAGCGATCGATGGTCTCCTTCGAGATCGGCGTCTTGTTGGTCACCGCGATGTCCGCGTCGCCGATCGCTTCCGCGATCACAGGTGATTCCTCATAAGAGATGCGGTCATATACCTTCAGTTCACCGAGTTTTTCCAGTTCTCCCCAGGAGAGGTCGCCGGGGTTTTCGGTATACCCGTCAAGTACTACGATTTTCATATGTATTCCTTTCTTTGCGCCATTTTTCAGCACACTTCAGATGATTACGTTCCGAACACCAGTCTCACCGGCACCTCGATGATCTGCGGGAACAGGATGAAGACAACGAGGGAAATGGCGATCAGGAGGATCCACGGAACGGATGCCTTTATGATCTTCTCAAGCGGCAGGCCCGTGACATTCTCGGCCGCGTACAGACACACACCGACAGGCGGCGTGATGAGGCCGAAGGACAGCGTGATGACGAGGAACACGACGAAGAACAGCGGGGACACGCCCACAGCCTGAACCGCCGGAAGGAGGATCGGGACCAGGATGAAGATCGCCGCCGTCGCGTCCATGAACATACCGACGATGATCAGGAAGACATACAGGACGAGCAGGATGACGATACGGTTATCCGAGATGCCGGAGATCATATTGGCCACCCGGCTTGGAAGTCCGTCGATCTCAAAGAGTACGGATGCCGGCTTGGCCGCGATCGCGACGAACAGGATCGTACCGGTGGATCTCGCATTTTTCATCATGATGCGGGGAATGTCTCTCCATCTCAGGTTCTTGAAGACATAGATGGACACGATGCAGGTATAAACCACCGCGATCGCGGCACCTTCTGTCGGAGTGTAGATACCGGTATACACGCCGCCGAGCAGGATGACCGGTGTCAGGAGCGCCGGGATCGCGCGCACAAATGCCTTGCCGAGCCGTCTGGACTGGAACGGGGTGCGGTCGCCGATGCCGTGCTTCTTGCAGTAGAAATAGTTATAGATCATGAAGATCAGGCCGATGATGATGCCGGGGATCAGGCCTGCAAGCAGCGCCTGGCCGATCGAGACATTACCCGTAGCGGCGGCATTGATCATCAGGATACTGGGCGGGATGACGGAGGCCAGCATGGAGCCGGACAGATTGATCGCCGTCGCGTAATCCTTCGGATAGCCTTTCTTCTCAAGAGCGTTGATACTCATCTTGCCGATCGACGCGATCGCGGCGACGGAGGAGCCGGACATACCGGCGAACAGCATATTCACCACGACCGACACATGCCCGAGGCCGCCGTAGATCCAGCCGACGAGCGCTTCAGCAAGGTCGTAGATCCGGTCGGCGATACCGCCTTCGTCCATCAGCGATCCGCAGAGAATAAACAGAGGAACCGCCACCATGATGAAGGAGTTCATCGCGGTAAACATGGACTGGGCCGCCATGCTGAGCGGCAGTTCTGTCATGGTCGCCATCACGATGACCGACGCAGCTCCGAGGGAGACCGCGATCGGCACACCGAGAAACATCAAAACCAAAAAGATAATAATCAGTACCCAACTCATGCGCAATCACCCCTCATTCTCAAGAGCTTTCTGTTTTTCCGCTTCCTTGTCACCGATCGCCACTTTGTGGTGGTACTCCAGGAAGCTCTGAATCGTTCCGATGAACCCGAGGACGGCACCCACAGGCTGGCAGATACCGATGATCCACATCGGGATGAGAAGCGCGGTTCCCATCTCATGCCACTGGATCTGCTGCTTCACCACATCGAGGCCGTAGATGAACATGATAATGAAAAAGCCGAGAACAAAGACCGCATACAGCAGCTCGCTGAACTTTTTCAGCCATGAAGGACCCACCTGCAGAAGGAGCGTCACCCGCGATGATTCACAGCGGTTAAAGCCCGCCGCCAGCGCGACAAACATCATCCACAGGAACAAATAGCGGGAAGATTCCTCTGTCCAGGGGAAGGGATGGCCGATGATACGCCCGATGATCTGGAGCATGATGACGATCACCATGCCGATCACAAGGATAGCGAGCACGACGTCTTCGAGCTTATTGATGACGTCGAAAAACCCGGACAGCTTTGACTTTTTTCGATCCATATGTTTTCTCCTCTACAAACGACTGTTTGTATTTGTTCTGACGCGAAGAGCGCCCGGCCCCAAAAAGCCGGGCGCTCTGCAGACTCTCATTTAAGTGCTACTCTGGCTGCATCCGCTTAAGGACCGATTACTGACGGCCGGTGAAAGCAGCTGTGGCGTCAAAGAGTTCGTCGTCCTGGATCAGTTCCTTGAACTTGTCATAGCAGGATTTGGAGATCTCGATGAAAGCCTGCTTGGCTTCGTCGGTCAGCTCATTGGATTCCATGCCGTTGTCAAGCAGCGTCTGAAGCGCGACCTGATCCTGCTCAGCCATCATGTCCACATTCCACTGCTGGACTTCTTCGCCGGCCTTTTCGATCGCTGCCTTCTGCTCATCATCAAGGCTTTCAAACAGCTTGGAGTTGATGCCGACAACCCATGCATCCGCCATATGGTTCGTGAAGGAGATGTACTTCTGAACTTCATAGAACTTGTTGGAGTACGGAACGTCAACCGGGTTTTCCTGGCCGTCCAGCGTGTTCAGCTGAAGAGCGTTGTACACTTCGGAGAAGTTCATCGGAGTCGTGACAGCGCCGCACTTGCTGAAGAACTCAACATAGAGGGAGTTGTTCGGGACGCGGAGCACGATGCCCTTCAGATCATCCGGAGTTGTGATCGGCTTCTTGGAGTTGGTCACTTCACGGAAGGAACGTGTCCACTTGCCGACGACCGAGATGCTCATGTCATTCACACGATTGAAGAGCTCTGTCGCGATGTCGCTGTTCAGGTATTCCAGAAGCTGCGCCTGGTCATCGAACATATACGGTACGGAGATGACGTTGAAGCCCGGGACAAAGTTCGCATACACGCTGGAAGCAAGGATCAGCATCTGAAGCGATCCCGCGCCGAGCTGCTTGATGCCGGCCGCTGTGTCGCCGCCATAGAGGGAGCCGTTTCCGGAGATGGTAAATTCCAGGGAGCCGTTCGAATACTCTGCAGCGCGATTCGCGAATTCCTGCGCAGCTGCATAGATGTACGAAGATTCCGGATCCGGAACAGCGATCGTGATCTTCTTGGTATCCGCGAAGACCGCACTCGAGAACAGCGTCGTCACTGCCATAGCCGTTGCAAGGACCGTTGCAAGGATTCTCTTTTTCATATTTTTTCTCCTTTACGTGAAATGAGATTAATGTGATATCTGTTCCTGCCGCGGCGTTCCCGCGGCAGGGTAAAACACACGATTACAATAGATTGGATTTAAAGATGTCCTTTAAAGCAGGATAGAGTTTGATGTAGGTTTCAAACCGGGTCTCATAGATATGGTCGTGCTCGTGATTCGGTTTGAACACTTTGTAGATCTTCTTTTCGACGCGGTCGGACGCATCATAGACATCCCGGAACACACCTGCGCCGACACCGCCGAGCAACGCGGCTCCCACCGGGGCCATGTCGCTCATGTCCAGCACTTCGATCTCTTTTCCGGTGATGTCCGCCTTGATCTGGGCCCAGACATCGCTCTTGGCTCCGCCTCCGATCGAGGAGAACTTCCTGATCGGAACGCCCGTGATCCTCTCGGCGATTCCCGACAGCTGCCTGAGGCCATATCCGCAGCCTTCCAGTACTGCACGGTTCATCTCGCGCCTTGTCGTCTGCAGTGAGACCCCGAAAAATACGCCTCTGGCGTAGGGATCCCAGATCGGGCTTCTTTCACCAAGCATGTAGGGAAGGAACACCACACCGTCGCAGCCCGGATTGGCCAGCTCGGCCTCATGGTTGACCCGGCGGAATGCCTCGCCCAGATTGCCCGCTTCTTCAAAGAAGTCCTGATAAAACTGATTCAGAAACCATTCGTTGGCCGCACCGGTAAAGGACATGGCGCCCTGATAGATCCACGTCCCGGGCACCACATGGCACCGGTTGATGAAGCCTTTGTCAAAGACAGGTTTCTCGATGCAAACCGTCAGCACGTCCGTCGTGCCGACCGATTCGCAGACATCGCCGGCTCTCGTGACGCCCGCCGCAAGTGTCGCGCAGGGCGTATCCGCGCCGCCGATGGCCACAGGCGTCCCTTTCGGAATCCCCAGAGCGATCAGCTCCTCCTCGATCAGCTGCCCCACCACCTCCGTGGAATCCATAAGGGGCGGCAGCTTTCTGGAATCGATCCCGATCCGGTCGCACAGATACTCCGACCATTTCTTCCCGCCTGTCGTTTCAAAAAGATTGGTGTAAGACGCGTTGGAATAATCAATCGCGAACTCACCGGTCATCCTGTTTGCAAGGAACGTATTGAGATGACCGAAATACCGGGTCTTCGCGTACGCATCCGGCAGATGCCGTTTGATCCAGAGCATGGAGGATCCCGAAAAAGCCCCTGCCATCGAAGAGTTTGCGGTCAGTTCAAAGAGTGTCTCCGCGCCTGCCGCCTCCAGGATGTCTTCCGCTTCTTCCGTGCTTCTCCTGTCCGAGTAGATAATCGGATCGACAAGCACTTCTCCATTTTCCCCGAGTGCGATCAACCCCGGGCAGAGCGAGGAAATGCTGATCCCCGCGATCTTTCCAAGGTCGATCTCCATACCTTCTCCGAGAAGGCGCACGCAGGTCACGAATGCGTTCCACATGCTCTCGGCGTCAATCTGCACGGATTTCTGGTCCGGTGTGATGAGCGTGTACTTGTTGCTGCTCATGCCGATCACTTTGGCATCCTCATCGATCACGGCGACCTTCAGCGAAGTCGTACCCACGTCAACGCCCAAAAAAAATCTGCTCATTCTATCTCCCTTCCCTTTTTCAGGAACGCCGCGGCGTTATCTGCACATTCCATTCATGAACGAAGTCGCAAGAGGAAGGTGCCAAAGACTGAAGGGACCCGGCCGACGGACGGTCTCGCCCTCCCGGCCGGGAACCGTTTGATCCATTTCGCCTTTTGATTATTTCAGGATGAGGTAATCTTCGTAGTTCTTTTCGCTCTTAACGGTCTTGTACAGCTCCATGCACTCTTTTGCGGAGTAACCCTTGTGGATCAGGCGGCGAAGTGCGATGACCAGCGCGGTCACATCGTCGTTGTCCCATACCCAGCGGCCCATTGTCACGCCGCCGCAGCCCGCGTCAAGCGCGTCTCTTGTCATCTGCATGTAGTAGTTCAGCAGATCGTCGCCGGCGAGGCCCTTCGGTGTGTCGCCGCCCTGGATCACGACGCGGAAGGATGACGGGACCGTCGCAACGGCTTTCGCCATGCTCTCCGGATCGCCTGTGTAAGTCGTCTTCACGACATCGAGGCCAAGTTCGCAGGCACTTCTTACGCAGTAAGCGATGTTCTCCCAGGACGTTCTCTGATCGACCGGGACGCTCTCGCCCTTCGGATAGACATGGCCGATGAGCGGCATGCCGATCTTATCGCAGTATTCGCTGACCTCACCGATTCTTGCGAACTGCTCGTTCTGGAAATCGCCGAGTGTCATGCAGCCGAGGGAGACAGCGTCAGCGCCCATGCGGACCGCCGCGTCAACGGATCCGAAGATCACGTCGTTGGTCGGAGATGTCGGCGCATAGTTGGAGATCTTGTGAAGGACGGAGATTCCGGAGCCGACGTGCGGTCCCCAGCATCTCTTCTGGATGCCGCCGGTCATCGTCATCGCGTCCGGGTGTCCGGCCACGATCTTGTCGATCGCGCCCTGGATATCATGGATGCCTGTCATCGGGGCGATTCCGCGTGATGTGGCGTGATCCACCGTGATCGCCATCATCTTGTTGCTTTCGGGGTTCACCATTCTGGAAAGTCTGACTGCCTTGCCCATTGCGTACATCGGTTCTACCATGGTTTTGTTTCCTCCTTAAAAAATGTATGGTTACGTGTTTCTTTGTTCCTGCCGTTTGCTGTTCTCAGTCCTCGATCACGATCTTCAGAGCGGTGCCGGCCATGTGAAGATCAAGCGCTTCACGGAAGTCGTCCAGTTTGAATTTCTGGGAGACAATCGCGTCGAGGTCGATCTTGCCATGAATGACCATGTCTGCAGCCTGCAGATAGTCAATCCGCTTGTAAGCCGTACTGCCCGTGATGTTGAGCTCGTTGTAATGGATCACACTGGGATCAAACTCGCTCATCTTGCCCTTCGGGAATCCGGCGAAGAGGCAGACCGTGCCGCCCTTCTTGGCCAGCTTGAAGGTGGAATCGACCAGTGCATTGACGCCGATCGCCATCACGATGCGGTCCACGCCTTCGCCGTTGGTCTCTTCCATCACGATTTTGCGGAGGTCTTCATTTTTGGAATCAACCGCTCTGCAGGCGCCAAGCTTAAGGGCCAGCTCTCTCTTTTCCGCGTCAAGCTCGCTGACGATCACCTTCTGAGCACCGGCGGCAAGGGAAAGCTGCAGATGCATCAGGCCGATCGGGCCTGCGCCGATGATGAGGACCGTATCATTGAAGCCCGTGCCGGTATTTCTGAGACCGCGGATGCAGCAGGCCAGGGGCTCGATCAGAGCGCCGGCCGCATAGCTGACATGCTCGGGAAGCTTCACGACATTGCCGCTCTTGATGCAGACTTCCGGGATGAGCACATATTCTTCAAATCCGCCGTTGAATTCATAGCCGATCGCCTGTCTGTTGAGGCAGGCATTTTCTCTGCCGGACAGGCATGCCGGGCAGTGGCCGCAGGGAATGACGTTGGCGATGGCAACCTTCTCACCCGCCTTGTAGCCGCGGACGTTGCTTCCGACTTCTTCGATCACGCCGCAGATCTCATGGCCGACGACGGAATCCGGGCGGACGCCTTTGGTCTTGCCGCCCGTGAAGATGCGTTTATCCGTGCCGCAAAGAGCAGCCGCTTTCATCTTCAGCAGGAAGTCATTTTCGCCGCAGACGGGCTTTTCGATTTCCATCACTTCATAGTTGTTCGGGTAATTCTCCGGTCCATGCAGCACGACAGCCTTCATTTTCATACGGATTTCCTTTCTTGACTTGTGTCGTCAGTGTTCATACTGTTTACAGTTGGGAATATAGCATAGATGAAAATAATTTTCAATATAAAATGAAGCGCATTTTCATTTATATCACTGTTGCACAAAAGATCCCCCTATTATTTGTCGATCATTTTCATTTTAATGGGTCATTTGTGCTTTTTTTCTCGTATTATGAAAATGCGCAATCACTATTTATTTTCATTATTGAGATTTTTTTCGTTTCGCAATCTTTCTGACGATGATCGCCTGAAGGGTATCAAGATAGGTCGCCAGGATAATGATGAGGCCGATCGCGATGAACTGATAGAATGTGTCGAGCCGTATGACGATCAGTCCGATCTTAAGAGCGGAGATCGTGAAAGCGCCGAGCACCGTACCGAGGATCTTGCCTTTGCCGCCTGCCAGAGAGGTTCCGCCGATCGCAGCCGCGGCAATCGCCATCGTCTCGAATCCTTCGCCGGCGGTCGGCTCACCCGTGCCGAGTCTGGCCAGCGTGACCATGCCCGCCATCGCCGCTCCGACCGAGCACATGATATAGGCGAACATCTTGTAGCGCTCGACATTGATACCGGACATCCTGGCAGCGTTCTCATTTGCCCCGATCGCGTAGATGTACACACCGGCCCGTCTTCTGGAAAGAATGACGGCGAAGATAACCGCGAGGACCAGAAGGAAGATCATGTTCATGCGGATGCCCCGCGCGATCTGGAACTGGAACGTCTTTCTGAACTGTCCCTGAATATTCAGAACCGGTTCGCCGTTGCTGATGACGTACGCCACGCCTCTGAAGATCTGGTTCGTGCCGAGTGTCGCGATGAACGGCTGAAGGTTCATCCGTGTGATCAGAAATCCGTTGATGATTCCGATGAGCACGCCCATCAGAATTCCAAGGACCACCACGATCACAACAGGCACCTGGTGTGCGGACAGCTCCGCGCATCCGACGATCACGACAGCCATCGTCGAGCCTACGGACAGGTCGATGCCGCCCGTGATGATGGCGACGGTGATGCCGATCGCGAGGAAACCGTTGACGACACCCTGGTTGACGATATCGATCAGGTTGTCATACTGGAAATAGCGGGGGCTCAGGATCGAAAACACCAATACGATCAGGAGCAATGCTACCAGTGTTGTAAAGGACCGGCTGTTTTTCTTAATAAATCTGGAAACCATCTCAACTCTCCTTTTCCTGCATCGCATAGGATAAAATCTTTACCTCGGTGAAATCTTCCTTTTTGTCGATCAGGCCGTTGATCCGGCCTTCCCTCATCACGATGATCCGGTCGCTCATCCCGATCACTTCGGGGAGTTCGGAGGATACCATGATGATCGATTTCCCCTCCGCCACAAAGTCCTCCATCAGCTTATAGATCTCGGCCTTGGCTCCGACGTCGACACCTTTGGTCGGCTCGTCAAAGATCAGGATATCCGCCTTGGTTGAAAGCCACTTGGCGACGATGACCTTCTGCTGATTTCCGCCTGACAGATTGACGGTGAAATGTTCCGGATTCCGGATGTTCAGCTTGACAAGCTCCGCGTAATTATTGAAGTTGTCGAGCATTTCCTTCTCATCCACAAGTCCGAGCATGCCCTTTTTGAATTTTCCCATGCCCGGGATGTTGACGTTCCGGTTATTGGACATCGTCGGGATAAATCCCTCGCGCTTCCGGTCCTCGGAGATCAGTCCGATCCCGTATACCAGCGCCGTCTCCGTGGAGTCGATGTTCACCTTGGAGCCGTGCAGATACAGCTCGCCGCCATTCAATGGATCTGCCCCGAAGATCGCCCGCATCACTTCGGTCCGTCTCGCGCCGACCAGTCCCGAGAAGCCGAGGATCTCGCCCTTGTAGAGCTTGAACGAGATATCGTCAAAGGTCATCCCGCTCAGGTTCTTTGCCTCCAGAACCACTTCGCTGTAATCCGCGCAGCTTGGCTGCGTCCGCACCGCGTAGCTGGATACGTCGCGGCCGACCATAAGATGGATGAGGTCCTCATTTGACGTCTCGCTCATCTCCTTCGTCGTGATACACATGCCGTCGCGGAAGATTGTGACGCGGTCACAGATCCGGAAAAGTTCGTCCAGCTTGTGGCTGATAAACAGGATCGTGATGCCCTTTGCCTTCAGATTCCGGATGATCTCGAACAGTTTTTCAATCTCCGGCACGGAAAGAGCCGATGTCGGTTCGTCAAATGAAATGATGTTGGCGTTGAAATACAGCGATTTCGCGATCGCGATCATCTGGAGATCGCCCACGCCAAGGCCCGTCACCGGGTCCTTGCTGCGAAATGAACAGCCGAGCTCTTCGAGGATTCCGTCACATTTTTCATAAACATCCTTGTAATCCAGGAAACCGCCCTTTACCATCTCAAAGCCGAGAGCGATATTCTGTCCTACCGTCAGGTTTTCAACGACCTGCACTTCCTGGTGTACTTTGATGACGCCTTGCGTGATCGCTTCATAGGTCGAATTGTATTTGGTCGGTTTTCCGTCGATATAAACCGTGCCGGATGTCGCAGGAAAAACGCCATGCAGGATATTGAGAAGGGTCGATTTCCCGGCGCCGTTTTCTCCCAGGAGGGCGTGCACCTCCCCCTTTCTCACTGAAAAGGAGATGTCGGAAAGAGCCACGACGCCCGGGAATTCTTTTCTCACATTTTCAAATCGGATATATTCATTGTCCACGCTGTTTTCCTCCCGGAAGCGAATATGCCAATATCTTACGGCGGGCAGCCACGCACCGTTTTTGCTATGGCTGCCCGGTCATGGTTTTTCTTTATTCGAATGTCGGGTCAACCCAGTTGATCAGAGTCGCGTCATCCGTCTCGATATTTTCGGCATCAACTGCCAGAGACGGTGTCCAGATGACCTTCGGCATCGTCTGGCCGAGCATGATGCGGGTCGTGACTTCGGAGGCCATCATACCTTCATAGTACGGGAACATGGAGATCGTCGCGGAGAGCTCGCCGTTCTTGATGGAGTCGTACGCTTCGTCCGTTCCGTCAGCGCCGATCACGTAGATGTCTTCGCCGAGTGTCAGGCCGGCTTCCTTGATGGCTTCGACAGCGCCGAGCGCCATGACGTCGTTGTTGCAGAATACAACCTTGAGATCGTCGTAGGTCTTAAGGAAGGTCGCGCAGACGTCCTTCGCCGTGTCGCGATCCCAGTCAGCGTTCTGCTCGTCGACGACTTCGATTTCGGAATTCGCATCCGTCAGGGCATCCTTGAAGCCGTTTGTACGATTCTTCACAACGTCCGTGCCCGCAAGGCCCATGATGATGACCGCTTTGCCGGAGCCGACTTTTTCATTTGCCCAGTCGCCTGCCTGTCTTCCTTCTTCATAAGAGTTCGGGCCGACGAACATATCAGCACCATTGAATTCGTTGTTGACCGCGATCGTGGGAATTCCGTCGTCATGCGCGATCTCGACGCCTTCCGTGCAGTTCGATGTGGAGATCGGGGAGATCATGATGACGTTTGCGCCGTCACGGATCTGGTCCTTCAAAACCGCCAGCTGACCTTCCGTATCCGCTTCGTTCAGGGCGGACTTGACGTCGATGGTCACGTTCGGGACGCCATTTTCATTTTCAAATGCGATCATGTCCTTGTAGCCGTCGCGGAGAGCCGTCCAGTAGACGTTATCTTCTGTCCGGATATTGCCGGCGATAGCAAAAGCTTCTTCGGATGCCGGCACGGCGCCGAGCTGCTCGCGCATCTCTTCAAATGTGATGGCATCGTCAAATGTAAGCGGATCGAACGCTTCATAGGTGTCGCCCCATCCGTCCGCGAACTGCGCAACATCCGCCATAGCCGGAACGCTGATTGCTACAGTGAGAGCCGCTGCAACCACTACAGACATTACTTTGCGAAATTTCATGTTTCCTTCCTCCTTCAACTTCTGCTTTTTATAGGTGAATGGGTTTTTATGGTTCAGCCGGAAGCGCGGATCAGGTGCCTTCCGGCAGTACCTTCTTCAAGCGGGACGGATACTCATCCGATCGAGAGGGCCCTTGCGGGGTTTGTAACGGTGATGGCGCGGATCTCTTCTTCGGAGAAACCGCACAGTTTCATAAGGGGTATAAAATGTTCAAGAATATAATCGATGCCGACCTTGGATCCGTATGCTTTCATGCGGTCCGTTTCAGGATCCGTCGAGATAAGGATCTGATCGAGGAACCCTTTGTCGGTCATGTGGCGGAGCATCCTGAGCTCGTCGGCATTGTTGTGGAACTGGAACAGCGTGATCGTGTCGTATTCCATAAAGACGCCGGTGGAGGCGATCTCTTCATGCCGCTTCAGGTCTTCCACCTGCCGGTCAACATGGCAGACCAGTATGGAGGCAGGATCGACGCCGGTCTTTCCCGCGAGCAGGTCGATCATCGCCAGTTCATCGAATCCTTCGGTATGGACCATGATGGACGCTCCCGTCTTCGCCGCCGCCTTTCCGGCAGCCGTCAGCATCCGGACGGTATGGGCATCCTGAAGCCCGTCCTTTGTGATCATGGCTTTGATCAGGCCGGCTTTGCTGTCGGTTCTTACGGTCGGCCTGGCATAGAAGCCTTCAAGGAACATCCCGTCGGTAATCTCAGAGGCGAAAAGCTCTGTCAGTTCTTCTTCCGGCGCCGTCCAGATCCAGTGATCAGCGGGATAGAATTTCGGGATGTGATAGCCGGTTGTGGCTATGATATTCACACCGCTCAGTCTGGAAATGTCCTGCAGCGCCAGCGCGTCACGGCCTGTCGCCAGCGGATTGGCGTCGACCACCGTGCTCCCTCCCTTTTCGCGGTACAGGGTCAGTTCTTTTGCGGACAGTGGAAGATTGTTCATGCAGATCAGCGGACAGATCTCCTGATCGATCGTACCGACAATGTAGATGTGTTCGTGCGGTTGGCAGTGTCCGAGATTTTCGGAAGAAAGGTCGCCCAGAACCGTTTGATAAAGCCGTTTTTCCATCATTATTCTCCATCGCTTCTATATGACATTTTTCAGGAAATTCATTTTCAGAAATTCGGGCTGATTTTTCGATTTGTTTTCATCTTCTGGTCGGAATTGTCATGCTGTTATTGAAAAACCGCCTGTTTTCAAGGCATTCAGCCTGTCTTCTTTCAAGAAGACTATACCATGTGTGAAAATATTTTACAATCTAAAATGTTGATCGTTTTCATTTTCAGATAGATGCACAATACGGATCGGCTATTTTTGTAGATATTTTTCAGCTTCAACATCCCGGGTATGGGGATTCGCTTCCTCTTTCAGTGCGTAAACTTACACGGTCCCGAAATATCGACGAATTCCCGGC
>CACXFK010000076.1 GCA_902766945.1 uncultured Lachnospiraceae bacterium
ATGGACACCGGGACCTTCCTGTTTCTCGCGTCCATGGGCTTTATCCGGGGCAGAAGAGCCCCGATCATCACGGACGGCGTTATGGACGCCAAGGCTTATATCAACCCCGTCCCGGCCGGACTGGTTCTGACCGGCATCGTCGTTTCCGTGTCCGTCACGGCCATCATGCTGTCGCTGACCGTCCGCCTCTACAGGCGGTATCATACGCTGCAGCTTGATGAGATCTATGAGATGTCTAAGCATCAGATGGAGGACAGATGAGCTTTATAACGAATTTTCCCCTGTTTACGATCGTACTGAGCCTGTTCTCGGGCGTCCTTTGTACGATGCTGGGGGGAAAGGCAGCCAGACGATATACAATCTGTTATGAATGCGTGCTGATCGCGCTTGCGGCGTGCATTCTTACATACACGGTTCGGACGGGCGCCGCTTTCACCTATGTGATGGGCGAGTTTCCGGCTCCCTGGGGAAATGAGATCCGCGCCGGCGTGCTGGAATCTCTCCTTGCCCTTGCCTTCCTCATCGTGATGCTCTGCTCGATGCTGGGCGGCGCGCGTTTTATCGACATCGACCTCGATGAGAGCAAGGTCAATCTGTACTATACGCTGATCAATCTGATGACCGCCGCGATCATGGCCATCCTGTGGACGAACGACATTTTCACGGGATACGTCTTCCTTGAGATCCTGACGCTGACGAGCTGCGGCATCCTGATTGTCCGCGAGATCGGGCGCACGACCCTGGCGGCGATCCGCTATATGATCTTTAACCTGCTCGGGTCCGGCCTCTTTCTGCTCGGCGTGGTCCTGCTCTATGACGTGACCGGCAATCTGCTGATGGTTCCGATGCAGGAGACGATCCGGGAACTCGCCTCGGATCCGCGCAGCATGACGGCGATGACGATGGCGCTCGGCATCCTGACGATCGGTCTGTCCATCAAGAGCGGGCTGTTCCCGTTTCATTTCTGGATGCCGGACACGTACGGATACGCGACGCCCTCTTCGGGGTCGGTGCTTTCGGCCCTGGTATCAAAGTGCTACATATTCCTGCTGATCAAGATATATTACCGGGTCGTCGGAATCGGGCTCTTTGAGCAGCTGCCGCTCAGGAATATCCTTCTCGTACTCGGGATGTGCGGGATCGTGTTCGGATCGGTTTCCGCGCTCCGGGCGGATCATATCAACCGCATGATCGCGTTTTCCTCGGCAGCCCAGATCGGGTACATCTACATGGGCATCGGGATCGGCGGGAGAGCCGGTTATACGGCGGCGCTTTTCCACATCCTGGCCCACTCCGTGACGAAATCGCTGCTGTTCCTCACGACGCCGCGCCTGGCGGAGGTGTCGGGCAACAGCCTGCTGTTCCGGGAACTGCAGGGGAGCGGACTCAGAGATCCGAGTACGGGCGTCTTTTTCGGCGCGGCGGGCTTGTCGATGATCGGCATACCGATCTTCGCGGGATTTTCGTCGAAGCTGCTGTTCGCCCAGGCAGCGGTTTCCTGCGGCAGCACAAAGCGGCTGATCCTGGTCATGCTTGTGCTTGCCGTCAGCTCGCTCCTCAATGCCCTGTACTTTATCAGGACGCTGATCCGCATTTTCTCCGAGAGCAACGAGCGAAGCCGCGGGACGATCAAGCGGCACGGCATCCTGTACGGGATCTCGATGAGCACGCTGATCGCGATGAATCTGGCGCTCGGTTTATTCTCGTGGGTATTTACGGGCCTTATACAGACGGGACTGTCCATGTTCGGCTGAAAAAGGAACGGCTCTTCTTTCTTATGACGCATTGATCCTAAGGGGGTTGGTTCAAGATGATTCTTCCCATCACATGCTTGCTGCCGGTCATCGGCGGTATCTTTATTGCTTCGATGAAACAGGACGCAGCGAAGCGCAGGGCCGTCTGCTCCGCGCTCGTTGTCGCGACCGATATCCTGCTTGTTTTCGCGCTTCGTTCCCGGGCGTCCGTGACAGTGGCGGTATTTGCCGAAAATGTGTCGATGACGTTCCGCCTGGACGGCCTCGGCCGCCTTTTCGCGATCGTGGCGGCGATCCTGTATACGGCCGTCTGCTTCTACGGGTACGAGTACATGCAGACGGAAGAGCGGGAGGAGATCTTCTACGCATTTTTCTTCATCTCGTTCGGCGCGATTCTTTCGGTCGCGATGTCCGCCAATCTGGTGACGATGTATTTCTGCTTCGAGCTCCTCACGCTGACGACGGTTCCGCATGTGCTTCACGAGCTCACGAAGGAAGCGATCGCGGCCGGGCTTAAGTATCTGTTCTATTCGATCGGCGGGGCGCTGATGGGCCTTTTTGCCGTGATTTTCATCTATTCCTGCACACAGGGACCGGCGGACTTTGTATATGGCGGCTTTGTGGATCCCAAAATGGCTGCTGCATCGGGCACGCTCTTCCTTGCAGCGATCATGGCAGGACTGGTCGGTTTCGGCACGAAGGCCGGTATGTATCCCATGCACGGCTGGCTGCCGACGGCCCATCCCATCGCACCGGCTCCGGCCTCGGCCCTGCTTTCCGGCATCGTGGCCAAAGCCGGCGTCATCTGCGTGATCCGCATGATTTATTACAGCGTGGGCCCGGATCTGATCCGGGGCACATGGGTCCAGACCGCCTGGATGTGTCTCGCGATCCTGACGGTTTTCATGGGCTCGATGATGGCGTTCAGGGAAAAGATCATGAAGAAGCGCCTCGCTTTTTCAACGATCAGCCAGATCTCGTATATCATGCTCGGCCTGTCGCTCCTTTCGCCGGAAGGGGTGCGCGGCGCGCTGCTGCACCTGATGCAGCACGCGGCGTCCAAAGGCTGTCTGTTCCTTGTCGCCGGCGTGTTTATCTGCAAACTCGGCGTCAGGCATGTGGACGGGCTCAAGGGAATCGGAGCGCGCATGCCGGTTACGATGTGGTGCTTCACGATTGCTTCGCTGTCCCTGATCGGCATCCCGCCTCTCGGCGGATTTCTCAGCAAGTGGGTGATCGCGTCGGCAGCGCTTCAGAGCGCGCCGGGTGTGTTCGCCTATCTCGGCCCGATCGTGCTTTTGATCTCGGCGCTTCTGACCGCGGGCTATCTGCTCCCGGTTACCGTTGATGCCTTCTTCCCGCAGATCACGGAAGAAGGCCGTCATGGCGAAGCGGCTGAGGCGGTATCCGCGGATGCGTTGGAGCGTCCGGCCGGAAAGAAGCATGACGCCGAGCCGAGCCTCTTTATGCTCATTCCGCTGATCGCCCTGTGCGCAGTGACGCTTGCCGCAGGCCTTTTCGGCACGGAAATCGTCAGCTTCTTCGGGTTTTAAGCCAGACATATTCGGATGAGGGAGATAATACGGATGAATCTTGTCATTTTGCTCCTGCCGATCCTCCTTCCGATCATCGGCGGTGCCCTGATTGTGCCGATCCGCTTCAAGAGCGACCGCGCCAGAAATCTGTATTCAGAGCTGATCGTCATCCTGACGTCCGTCAGCATCTGGGTTTGTTTGCTGTGCCTTCACGGACAGCCGGTCACCGTGTACAGCTTTACGTCCGGCTTTTCGATCACCTTTGCCGTCGACGGGCTCGGCTCGGTTTTCGCCGGCATGATCTCGCTTATGTGGCCGCTCGTGATGTTTTACGCATTTTCCTATATGGAGGAGGCGAAGCGGAAGAACTCGTTTTTTGCCTTTTACGTGATGACGTACGGAGCGGCCGCCGGGATCGCGTTCTCAGCCAACATGATCACGATGTATGTGTTCTATGAAATGCTGACGCTGGTCACGATCCCCCTTGTGACGCATTACGGCGACCACGCCAGTATGTATGCCGGCAGAAAGTACGCGGCTTACACGATCGGCGGCGCATCTCTTGCTTTCTTCGCGGTCGTGCTCACGACGATGAACAGCAGCGGCGGCACGTTCACATACGGCGGCTGTCTGAGCGGGAACTACTCCGAGACCGTGATGCGGATCGCGTTTGTATTCGGCTTCTTCGGATTTGGCGCCAAAGCGGCGGTTTTCCCGCTGCATGAGTGGCTTCCGACGGCATCGGTGGCCCCGACGCCGGTGACCGCGCTGCTGCATGCGGTGGCGGTCGTCAACGCGGGTGCGTTTGCCGTGATGCGGATCACCTGGTATGTATTCGGAACCGGCCTCCTTCTCGGAAGCCGCGAACAGATCTTCTGCCTTCTCATCGCGTCGTTCTCACTGGTGTACGGAGCGGTTGAAAGCGTGAGGGAGAGACATTTCAAAAGGCGGCTGGCTTACTCGACGATGAGCAACCTCTCCTACATGCTGTTCGGCGTCATGCTGATGACGACGGCCGGTTTCTATGCGGGGATTGCCCACATGGTATTCCACGGCATCATCAAGATGAGCCTGTTCCTTTGCGCCGGCGCTTTCATGCACAAGAGAGAAAAGGCCTATATCTACGAGGTGAACGGCGTCGGGCGGGTGATGCCCGTGACCTTTATCTGCTATACCCTCGGAGCGCTGTCGCTGACCGGCATACCGATGTTCTGCGGCTTCGTGTCCAAGTGGGAGCTGATGCGCGCCGGCGCCGCGTCCGGGACGGTCTATGGGGCGGTCGGCGTGATCGCGCTCGTGATCTCGGCCTTTCTCTGCGCTGTGTACACGCTCACGATCAGCGTGCGGGCTTTTTTCACCGCGAAGGAGAAAGACCTCTACATCGGGGCGGCGCGCGATGACGCGGATATGAGGATGCTGGTCCCGATCGTTGTATTTACCGCGGTCAATGTGGTCCTGGGTGTCTGCCCCGGACTCATCATGCCGCTTTTTGAGAAAATTGCTACGGGGGTGCTGCCATGATTGCATTCATGATCTTCATGCCGGCGGCCGGCGCTTTCCTGACCCTTGCGGCCGGGAAGCGGAGCGGGCGCGCCGCGGATCTCATCGCAGCCTGCCTTTGCATCGCGGAGCTGCTTCTCAGCTGTGCGCTGCCTGTGGGGAGCGCGCTGCGGATCGAGGGAATACTGGGGTTCGGGCTTCATTTTCAGACAGACGGATTCCGGTCGGTCTACGCGGTCGTGACGGCGCTCATGTGGGCCGGGACGTCGGTTTTCTCGATTGAATACTTCAGGCATGAGCGTGAACACCTGCTCCGGTATCAGTTCTTCATGCTCGTTACGCTCGGCGCGACCGAGGGCGTGATGCTCTCGGCGGATCTGATGACAACCTTTGTGTTCTTCGAGATCCTGTCCTTTACGTCTTTTACGTGGGTCATTCACGAGCAGACAGCCGAAGCCATACGGGCGGGCTATACGTATCTCTTTATTGCCGTGATCGGGGGACTCGTCCTTCTTATGGGCCTCCTCATGCTGAATCAGTGCGCCGGCACGCTCCGTTTTGACGAGCTTAAAGCTGCCGCGCAGCAGGCGCCGGACAAAAAAATGCTGCTGGCCGCGGGCATCTGCATCCTGCTCGGATTCGGTGCGAAGGCCGGTATGTTCCCGGTTCATATCTGGCTCCCGAAGGCGCATCCGGTGGCTCCGTCGCCCGGTTCCGCCCTGCTCTCGGGTATTCTGACCAAGGTGGGCATCTACGGGATCCTGATGACGTCGCTTACGGCGCTTGCGGGAAATCAGACCTTCGGGCTGGTCGTGCTGGCCGCCGGCGCGGTGACGATGGTGCTCGGTGCGGTGCTTGCGCTTTTCTCGGTGAATCTGAAGCGCACGCTGGCCTGCTCCTCCATGTCGCAGATCGGATTCATCCTGATCGGCGTATCGATGAACCTCCTGCTGACCGCGTACGGGAGCGAAGAAGCGGCGGTGACGGCGCTGCCCGGGCTCATGCTGCATATGGTCAATCATTCGCTGATCAAGCTGGTGCTCTTTATGATCGCGGGCGTGGTCGTGATGAACCTGCATGAGCTGGATTTAAATGCGGTAAGGGGATACGGGCGGAACAAGATCCTTCTTAAGATTTCCTTTGCGCTCGGCGCACTCGGCATCAGCGGCGTGCCGCTTTTTAACGGATACATCAGCAAAACGCTGCTCCACGAAGGGATTGTGGAAGCCGCAAAAGAGTGTGCCCCGTATGCCGGGCTGCTGCATGTTGTCGAGTGGGTCTTCCTGATCTCGGGCGGCATCACATTTGCCTACATGCTGAAGCTGTTTATCTGCATCTTTATTGAGAAAAATGCGGACGCGCAAAGACAGGCGCGCTACGACCGGCAGCCGTCGTGCATGAATGCGGCGAGCTCCGCGGTGATCTTTGTGCCGGCGCTCCTTATGCCTCTGCTCGGACAGCCGTTTGCGGCGCTCCGCATCGGCTCGCTTATGACCGGCAGCCGGGAACTTCTTCATTTCCGCGCTTTTTCGGCCGGAAATTTAAAGGGAGGCCTGATCTCCCTTTCCATCGGCCTGATTCTCTATCTGACCGCGGGACGTCATCTTTTCCTGCAAAACGGAAGCTATGTCAATCTGTGGCCGAAGAAGCTGGATCTTGAGGACGCCGTGATGAGACCGCTTCTCACCGGGATCCTGCCCGCTGTCTTCGGGACGATCCTGTCCGTTTTCGGAGAAAACAGAATCCTGATCCCGCTTTCAAAAGCCGTACTCTTTGCGGCATCCGTTTTCGGGCGGGCGCTTGAGACAAGCATAGACGGCCTGATCGTGCTCGTACACAGTACGGCGCTGCGCGCAAGAAGAGCCAAGCGGGGCCCCGCGTCCGGCGAAGGGGAATTCCGGATCCTGCGCGAAGAGATTTCCGCGGCCAGCAGGCCGCTTACAAGGACGTTCTCCTTTGCCCTGATGATGACCTGCATCGGAATCCTGCTGGTTCTCGGAACGCTGGTGGCGCTTATGCTCCTCCGCTGAAGAGGACATTAGAACTGTGCGGGTAAGCGCGGAAAGGCCGATGAGATGAAATCAAATGAGATCTGGAAGATCTACGGGACTGATTATAAGCGCATGACAAAAGAGCTGCTCGAGGCAGCCGGTCTTTTGTCATGTATTGAAGCAAAGGCTATGAGCAAGGCAGCATCCGGAGGGGGCGATCCGGACGCTGCCGCTTTGCGTATTGGGATCAAGCCGAATCTGGTCGTGCCCTCGCCGGCGGACTTCGGGGCGACGACGCATCCGGAGATCGTCGCAGGCATCATTGAGTATCTGCGGGAACGGAAGATTACAAATGTGGTGATCGCCGAGGGCTCCTGGGTAGGAGACCGGACGTCGGAGGCCTATGAATACTGCGGCTACAGGACGCTGTGCGAGACATACGGCGTGCCGTTTATCGATACGCAGAAAGAAGGCGCGCACGAAGTCAGCTGCGCCGGTATGAACCTCATGCTGACGGACGTCGTGGACCGGATCGATTTCCTGATCAACGTGCCGGTTCTCAAGGGACACTGCCAGACCAAAGTGACCTGCGCGCTGAAAAACCTGAAGGGGCTCCTCCCGAACCGGGAAAAGAGCCGGTTCCATCAGATGGGGCTTCACAAACCGATCGCCCATCTGCAGACGGGGATCCGCCAGGATTTCATCGTGGTCGATCACATCTGCGGCGACCTGGATTTCGAGGAGGGCGGCAGCCCGGTCGTAAGGAACTGCGTGATGGCCGGCACGGATCCGGTGCTCCTGGACAGCTATGCCTGCTATCTGATGCAGTACACGCCGGACGATGTGCCGTATATACGGATGGCGGAGGCCCTGGGTGTGGGCAGTACGGATCTGAGGAGCGCCGTGCTGCACCTTTGCGGGCCTTCCGGGAAATGGATCGATCTGAATCCGTGCGGGTCATCCGGCGATCCGGAACGGCCGAGGAGCCGGAAGATCCTGGACGTCGCATACCGGATCGAGGAAGTGGATTCCTGCAGCGCCTGTTACGCCGCCCTCACTGCGGCGCTCTGCCGCCTGAAGGAGGAGCATCTTCTGGACAGGCTCGACGTGCCGATTGGCATCGGGCAGGGCATGCAGGGCAGGACCGGGCGGCTCGGCGTCGGCAGGTGCACGAGGGATTTTGACGTCTCCATCGCGGGCTGCCCGCCGGACAGCGGGCTGATCTACAGGGAGCTCAGGAAATATATAGAGCGGTCCGGTAAAAATGAAGAGATTGAGGATATACAGATTCCGGAAATCTGATACAATAAAATGAATTCTTGTTGATCTATGCAAAGGGGGTTTACTGATGAAGCGCAAGAGCCTGAGATTCATAGGAGTGATGCTGCTTACGGGGATGCTGGCGGCCGCAGTGCCGGCTGCCGCCGCGGCGGATGAAGGGGATGCCGTGGAAGTGGTCGACGAAGCCGAAGAAGAAGTCGATACGGAAGGCTACGACGAGACGGTCGACAGCGGGGATTTTGCTGAAGACGTCGAGGAAACGCCTGCATTTACAGGGGATGAGTTTGAAGATGCGGCGGTTGATGACGCGGCGGTTGAAGACGGCAGCGAGGCCGTTTTGGAAGAAGGCGCGGAAGACGGCGCAGCCGCTGTGACGGAAGAAGAGGCGGTTGAGGTGACGGAGGAGACTGAGAACGAGACGGCTGAGACGGAAGAAGACGCCGGACAGACGGACGAGACGGCTGAGACGG
>CACXFK010000077.1 GCA_902766945.1 uncultured Lachnospiraceae bacterium
CGGATCGCAGAATTGCACATTGGAAAGCAGCTTCGCTGCTGTGCAATTCGCGCACGATTCCTCTTCGAGAATCGTGATTTACAGAGAAGCGGCAGCATCAGAGAAAGGAAGACATGAAGATCGAAAGCAGTTCGTTCGGCACCACATCAGACGGCAGTCAGGTTACCGAGTACAGGATTACCAATTCAAAAGGCGCGTATATCACCGTGATCGATTACGGCGCAATCCTGAAGGATGTCTGCGTGCCGGACCGGGAAGGCAGACTTATTGATGTCGCACTCGGCTACGACAATATCGAGGCGTATGAGGTCAATCCGCCTCATTTCGGCGCTACGATCGGGCGCAACGGGAACCGCATCGAAGGCGGCGCATTCAATCTGGACGGAGTGGATTATCAGCTTGCCTTAAATGAAAAGGACCGGAACAACCTGCACAGCGGACCGGACGGATATGAGTTCCGCATGTGGCAGGCCGAGGCAAATGAAGCCAACGGATGCGTGACGTTTTCCCTTGTCAGCCCGGACGGCGATCAGGGATTCCCCGGCACGTTTCGCGTGGCGGTGACCTACATGCTGACAGAGGAGAACAAGGTCAAGATCCACTATGAAGGCGTCTGCGACCACACGACCGTGGCCAATATGACCAATCACTCCTATTTCAACCTGAACGGCCATGACGCGGGCTCGATCATGGGCCACACGCTGCGGATCGACGCGGACGGGTACGTGCCGGTCGACGAATACTCGATCCCGTACGGAACCGTCGAGGCGGTGGAAGGCACCCCGTTCGACTTCAGGACCGAAAAGACGATCGGACGTGACGCGGAAGCAGAGGACGAGCAGCTTGCCCATACGGGCGGATATGATCATAACTTCGCCTTAAACGGCAGCGGACTTCGCTATGTCGCGTCCGCACGGGGCGATGTCAGCGGCATCACGATGCAGGTGATGACCGATCTTCCCGGTATACAGTTCTACGCGGGCAACTTTATCAGCGGACCTGCCGGCAAAGGCGGCGTCTCCTATAAACCGCATGACGGATTTGCTCTTGAGACTCAGTTTTTCCCCAACAGCGTCAATGTGCTCGCGTTTGAGAGCCCGAAGCTGCAGGAAAATGAAACGTACAGCACGACGACGTGCTACACGTTCGGGGTATAATGCTTAAAGAGCAGAACAGGTTTTACGGCAAATGATCAGAAATGTACTGAAAATATTTGCGTCATTCGGCCGGAGAATGCAGAATGATCACATGGGCGCATATGCGGCAACGTGCGCCTATTTTCTTATGATTTCATTTGTCCCGTTCTTTATGATCTTCTTCGCGTTCGCGACGCGCCTCAATGCGGATGTGCCGGAGCTGACGCGGAGTTTTGTCAACATCATTCCATCCGGACTGAAAGCCTATGTCGAGGCGATCATCGCGGAAGTGGGAGCCAAGACCTATGTCTATGTTCCACTCTCGGTGCTGATCCTCATCTGGTCTGCAGCGAAAGTGTTCCATGCTCTGACAAACGGGCTGAACGTGATCAGCAGGGTGGAGGAAACCCGTGGGTGGTTCTTCCTCCGTTTCAGGTCCATGTTCTTCGTTCTTCTGTTTTTCCTGTTTGTAGGCGTCGCCCTGGTTCTGGCTGTGTTCGGGCAGAGCATACAGGACTTCCTGACGCGGACGTTTCCGAAAATCAGTGACATCATCCTGTTTTTCTATTCGTTCCGCACGCTGATCGGGTATATCGCGCTGATCTTCCTGTTCCTGTTTATCTATAAGTTTCTTCCTAATTGCTATTATTCGTTTCGCAGCCAGTTTCCGGGTGCCCTGATTGTATCCACGGTGTGGATGTTCTTCTCTTATCTGCTGTCGCTGTACTATGAGCACAACCGGAATTTCAACGATACGTACGGCAGCATGACCAGTATGATCCTGGCCATGATCTGGCTGTATTTCTGCGCGTACTTCCTTCTTTTCGGGGCGGAACTGAACCGGGTGATCTACGAGGATCCGGAGGACAATATTTTCATGAATACCCTGGACGCCGTCAAGCTGGCGAGCGCCAGGAAACAGCAGGAGATCGCCGAGGAGCTCGATGAGCACTCGCTGTGGAGACCGCTCGAAGCGCCGGATGAGGACTATCCGGTGAATCAGCCGAAGGATATCGAGATCGCGTGGGCGGATGACAACGAGGAAGAGACACGCGCAGCGGTTCTTGCGCGGGAAGCGATCCTGAGAAGGGGACGCATGCCGAGAGTGCCGTTTACGGGCGGCCCGGCGTCCGAGGCCGATCAGGTGGTCGAATCGTTCGCGGGCGGAGCGGCGCCTTCCCTTGCGGCACATGCCGGCGGCGAAGAGGCGTCAGGTGCTCCGGAGGACGAAGCGCATAAAGGCCATGAAGAGGCGGCCGCAAAGAAACGCCGCGTGATCGACGACGGCGGATGGACGGCCGGCGTCGTCAAGAGTGTCAATAGCGGTTCCGAACACGAAGGAACCGATGAAAAAGTAGTGAATCTGATGGGAGGCTCGAAATGAGTGGAATTGAGGAAAAACTGAGAGAGATTCAAGAGCAGGCCGCCGAGGAGATCCGCCGCGCGGACGGCATGGACCGGCTCAATGAGATCCGTGTGTCCGTTCTGGGCAAAAAGGGATCCCTGACTTCCGTGCTGAAATCGATGAAGGATGTGGCCGCCGAGGACCGCCCGAAGGTCGGAAAGTGGGTCAATGACGCGCGGGCCGGCATCGAGCAGCTTATGGAAGAGACCCGCATGAGGATCGAAGAAGAGAGCATGAATCTGCGTCTTCGTTCCGAAACCGTGGACGTTACGCTGCCGGCCAGGACGCCGCGCAGAGGGCATCGTCATCCCAATACGATCGCGCTCGAGGAAGTGGAGCGCATTTTTATCGGGATGGGCTACGAAGTGCTTGAAGGTCCCGAGATTGAATACGACGAGTACAATTTCACCAAGCTGAACATTCCGGCCAACCATCCGGCAAAAGACGAGCAGGATACATTTTACATCACGGACGAGATCCTGCTCCGCACGCAGACGTCTCCCGTACAGGCCCGCATCATGGAGCAGGGAAAGCTCCCGATCCGCATGATCGCGCCGGGGCGTGTCTTCCGGTCGGATGAAGTGGACGCGACGCACTCGCCGTCCTTCCACCAGATTGAAGGCCTTGTGATCGACAAGGGCATCACGCTCGCAGATCTGAAGGGCACGCTCGACGTCTTTGCGCGCGAGCTGTTCGGACCGGATACGAAGACAAAGTTCAGGCCGCACCATTTCCCGTTCACGGAACCTTCCGCCGAGATGGACGTGTCCTGCTTCAAGTGCGGCGGCAAAGGATGCCGTTTCTGCAAGGGCGAGGGATGGATTGAGATCCTCGGCTGCGGCATGGTTCATCCGCACGTGCTGGAGATGTGCGGGCTTGACCCGAATGAATACGGCGGCTTCGCTTTCGGTGTCGGACTGGAACGCATCGCGCTCCTGAAATACGAGATCGACGATATGCGCCTTCTTTACGACAACGATATCCGGTTTTTAAATCAGTTCTGAGGAGAATAAGGCTGTTATGAATACTTCACTTTCATGGATCAAAGCGTACGTCCCGGACCTGGACGTGACGCCGAAGCAATATATGGACGCAATGACCCTTTCCGGAACAAAGGTGGAAGGATACACAGAGCTTGATAAGTGTCTGGACAAGATCGTCGTGGGCGAGGTGCTGACCTGCGAGGAACATCCGGATTCGGATCACCTGCACGTCTGCACGGTCAACGTAGGCGCGGAGGAACCGCTTCAGATCGTCTGCGGCGCCCCGAACGTAAAGGCCGGGATCAAAGTACCGGTCGTGCTCGAAGGCGGCCGCGTGGCGGGAACGCACAGCGGCGGAAGCAGCGAGGACGGCATTCAGATCAAAGCAGGCAAGGTGCGCGGCATCGAATCGAGAGGCATGATCTGCTCGATCGACGAGCTCGGCAGCTCAAGTGAGTTTTATCCGGAAGCCGCCTCTGACGGCATCTATATCTTTCCGGATGATGCGGAAGTGGGCGCGGACGCGGTGGAACTGCTCGGCCTCCACGACGCTGTTTTCGAGTATGAGATTACCTCCAACCGCGTGGACTGCTACAGCGCGATCGGAATCGCGCGCGAAGCGGCCGCCACGTTTGGGTGCGATTTTCATGAGCCTGAGATCCGTGAGACCGGAAATGACGAGAAAGCGGAAGATTATATCTCCGTGGACGTTCTCGACGAAGAGCTCTGCCCGCGTTTTACGGCGCGCGTCGTAAAGAACGTCAAGATCGGACCTTCCCCCAGATGGATGCAGAGGCGTCTGGCCTCGAACGGGATCCGCCCGATCAACAACATCGTGGATATAACCAATTACATCATGGAAGAGTACGGGCAGCCGATGCATGCCTACGACTACGATACGATCGCCGGCCATAAGATCGTCGTGCGCCGGGCGGAAGAAGGCGAAACGTTTATCACGCTCGACGGCCAGGAGCATACGCTGGACAATAAGATGCTGATGATCTGCGACGGCGAGAAGCCGGTCGGCATCGCCGGCGTTATGGGCGGCGAGAACTCGATGATCACGGATCAGGTTAAGACCGTTCTCTTTGAGGCGGCGAACTTCGACGGGACCAATATCCGCCTGACGTCGAAGCGGCTCGGCCACCAGACGGACGCGTCCCAGAAATTTGACAAGGGCCTGGATCCGAACACGGCGATGCTTGCGATGAACCGCGCCTGCGAACTCATGGAGGAGTTCGGAGCCGGAGAAGTTGTGGGCGGCGCGGTGGATGTCTATCCGTCTGTCCGGAAACCGGTTGAAGTGCCGTTCGAACCCGATAAGATCAACGAACTGCTCGGGACGGATATCCCGGAAGATCAGATGATTGCATACTTTGAGAAAGTGGATCTGTCTTATGACGCGTCAAAGCGCGCCGTGATCGTGCCGACCTGGCGCCAGGATGTGCTCCGCACCTGTGATCTGGCGGAAGAAGTGGCCCGGTTCTACGGCTATGACAAGATCCCGACGACGCTCCCGAGCGGCGCGGCGACCGCGGGCGGACTGACCTATGAGATGCGCATCGAAGGGATTGCCCGCGATACCGCTGAAGAATGCGGCTTCTCCCAGGCGTACTGCTACAGCTTTGAGTCTCCGAAGGTGTTTGACCGCCTTCTGCTCGCTGAAGACGCACCGGAACGAAAAGCGATTGAGATCCGGAATCCGCTCGGACCGGACTACTCGATCATGCGGACCACACCGCTCGGCGGAATCCTGACATCGCTTTCGACCAATTTCAACCGGAGAAACAAAGCGGTCCGTCTCTACGAGATGGGAAATGTCTATCTCGCGGATTCCTTCCCGCTGACATCGCTTCCGGATGAGAGGAAGAAACTGACGCTCGGCATGTACGGCGAAGGGGACTTCTTCGATATGAAGGGCGTCGTGGAACTCTTCTTCGACAGGACCGGTATCTCCGTAAAGCCTGAGTACAGGACGGATGCGCCGAGGCCGTATTTCCATCCCGGCCGTCAGGCAAAGATTTTCCTCGGCGACCACGAAGCAGGCGAGATCGGGGAGATCCATCCCAAAGTCATGAAGCAGTACGGGATCGGGGAGAGATGCTATATCGCGGTTCTGGATCTGAAGACGATCACACCGCTGACTTCTTTCGACAGGAAATACACCGGCATCGCAAAGTATCCGGCGGTATCCCGCGACATCAGCATGATCGTGCCGAAAACCGTGACGCATGCCGAGATCGAGGCGATGATCGAACAGCGCGGCGGCAGGATCCTCGAGGACTGCAGGCTCTTCGACATCTATGAAGGCGCTCCGATCCAGCCCGGGTTCAAGTCGATGGCGTATTCCCTGACGTTCCGCCATCACGACAAGACGCTTGAGGACGCCGAGATCCAGTCCGCGATGAAGAAGATCCTCAACGGACTGAACAGCCTCGGCATCGAGCTCAGAAGCTGATGGAACTGTATGTTCTGCGCCACGGGACGACCCCGTGGAATGAGAAGCACTTTCTGCAGGGGCAGACGGACGTGCCGCTTGACGACGCGGGGCGCGCTCTGGCCGTTGAGACGGGAGAGGGCCTGAAGGACACGCATTTCGATCTGTGTTTTACATCCCCTCTCAAAAGAGCGGTTGAGACCGCCGAGCTCGTGCTCAGGGACCGCGGCGTCCCGATTATTCCGGACAGCCGCCTTGCCGAGATGAATTTCGGTGCGTACGAGGGCACCTGTGTCAGAGGCGATACGGAGATCTGCCGGCGTGTGAAAAAATGTCTCGAGATGGATTTTGCATCGTATGAGACGCCGCCGGGCGGCGAGTCCCTGGAAGAACTTGCCGCGCGGACAAAGGATTTTTATGACGAGATCACGCACAATCCGTCCTATGAGGAGAAGCGGATCCTGCTGTCCATGCACGGTGCGTCGGGAAGGGCGCTGATGCTGAATGCCTGGGGCCGCGGAGACTTCTGGCACGGCTCGGTGCCGCGCAACTGCACGATCTGTATCGTCACATTGAAAGAGGGCGCCGTGACCGGAATCGAGCAGGACAAAGTATTTTACAAATCCGTCACAGGTGATTTTTTCGGCTGATCTGATTTTTACTTTTTGAAGAAAGGAAAAGAACTTGAGAACATCGGATTTCGACTATGAACTGCCTGAAGAACTGATCGCACAGGACCCGCTCGAGGACCGGTCTGCTTCCAGGCTCATGCATCTCGACAGACAAAGCGGCAGCGTTTCACATGACGTGTTCCGGAATCTCCCGCACTACCTCAGAAAAGGCGATGTGCTTGTTCTCAATGACACCAGAGTCATGCCGGCGAGGCTCCTCGGCACCAAGGAAGAGACCGGCGCAAAAGTCGAGATCCTTCTCCTTAAAAGGATCACGGAGCATGAGTGGGAGACGCTCGTAAAACCGGGACGGAAGTGCCGGGTCGGCACATTCGTGAATTTCGGTGACCCGGACGAGGACCGCATCTATCCGCTCACGGCCGAGATCGTGGATACGCTGGAGGACGGAAAGCGGCGCGTTCATTTTCACTACGACGGCATCTTTGAGGAGATCCTCGCGGAGCTCGGGGAGATGCCCCTGCCGCCGTATATTCATCACAAGCTGAAAGACGCGAGCCGGTACAACACGGTGTACGCGGATCGCGAAGGCAGTGCGGCGGCACCGACGGCCGGGCTGCATTTTACACCGGAACTTCTTGAGGAGATTCGGGAAATGGGCGTCGAAATCGTCCGCATCACGCTGGACGTCGGACTCGGGACATTCCGCCCTGTGAAGGCGGATGAGATCGAAGATCATCATATGCACGAAGAGTCCTATGACATCCCGCAAAGGAGCGCTGAGGCGATCAACCGCGCGAAGGACGAGGGGCGCCGCGTGATCTGCGTCGGCACAACCTCCTGCCGCACGCTTGAATCGGCCGCGGATCCCTCCGGCCATGTCCGCCCGGGCAGATCGGCGACGTCGATCTTTATCTATCCCGGTTATCAGTTCCGCGTCATGGACGCTCTGATCACTAATTTCCATCTTCCTGAGTCCACTTTGGTGATGCTGGTGTCCGCATTTGCGGGACGGGAACAGATTCTTGCCGCTTACAGGAAAGCGGTGGAGGAGCGGTATCGCTTTTTCTCGTTCGGCGATGCGATGCTGATTGAGTGACAGGTACCGGAGATCGGAACAAGGCGGGAAGACATGCAGAGACTTATAAGCCGGGGAAAATGGATATGCCTTTTGGCGGCGGCGATCTGCCTGCTGTTTAGCAGGCGTGTCGGCGCTGCTTCTCTTAATAAAAAGAAATTGTCGCTCTATACCGGCGACAAGGCGGTGCTGAAAGTGAGGGGCGCCACCGGGAAGGTACAGTGGTCCAGTTCGGCGAAACGGGTGGCCTATGTGTTCAAGAACGGCGTCGTCAGGGCGAAAAGACCCGGGAAAGCCGTCATTACCGCCGCATTCGGCAATAAGACGCTGACATGCAGAGTCGTTGTGCGGGACGTGCCGCTCAAACACATCCGAAATATCTATATCGATACGGACAACACGAAAGAACTTCCGGGAAAGGTGATCCTGAGACCGGTGCGGATCCGGTATTCATCCGGCCGACTGATCGCGGACTGCAATCTGATCAACGGGACGGACAGGACGATCCGTGCGGTCCGGGCGGACTATTTCGGAATCGGAAGCAGAAAACTCATGCCCGGATCGAAGAACGCAAACGGTCTGATCGCGGAGGGGCATTTTGATCTGACGCATCTCGGCCGAATCAAAGGACACGGCATCAAAGGCTGCACCATTATATTTAAAAAAACCGACGTCCGGGTGAAGAAAGCCGATCTGACCGGCCGGCTCTTCTTTGCCAGCACGCTGCGGTATAAGGCAAAGAGGAAAAAGGAGAGTGCCTGATCCTCAGGTGAGGGCGTACAGGTCGTCGTAAAATGCCGGGCAGGAGATGCTCACGCACGTCTCGTCCGTAATCGTGGTGACGCCTTCCGAGATCAGTCCCGCAACCGAGAACGCCATGGCCATGCGGTGATCTCCCTTCGGGTCAATGACCGCGCCTTTCAGCCGGCCGCCCCTTATGATCATGCCGTCTTCGGTCTCTTCCACGCGGATGCCCATGAGACGCAGATTGTCAATGATTCCGCTGAGCCGGTCGGTCTCCTTGACTTTGAGCTCGGCGGCGTCCCGGATGACGGTCGTGCCTTTCGCGCAGGCCGCGAGTACGGCGATCACCGGGATCTCGTCAATGAGCGTCGGGATCAGCGGGCCTCCGATCTCGGTGCCTGTCAGTTCTGAAGCGCGGACCGTGATGTCCGCGACGGCTTCCCTGCCTTCCATGCGCACGTTCTCCGTCCGGATATCCCCGCCCATCGCGCGGATCACGCGGAGTATGCCGTCCCTGGTTTCGTTGATCCCGACATGTGTGAGCGTGATCTCCGAGTCCGGGATGAGAAGCGCGGCCGCCATATAAAATGCAGCGGAGGAGATATCGCCGGGCACACAGATCTCCTGTCCCGTCAGAATCGTGCCCGGGTACAGGATCGTAGTGACGGAAGCGGACTGCGGTTTTTTTCTTACTTTCAGATTGCCGCCGAACGTGCTGAGCATCAGTTCGGTATGATTGCGGGAGAGTGCCGGCTCCGTGAAAAACGTCGGTTCGTCCGCATAGAGACCGGCAAGCAGCACGCAGGACTTTACCTGCGCCGAGGCGATCGGGCTTTCATAGCGGATCGCGTGGACGTCCCCGCCGAAGACCGACATCGGAAGGCGGCCGTTTCCTTTTTCCGTCGCACACATCACGCCCATGTAGCTTAAGGGGCGGATGATACGGTCCATGGGCCGCCTGCGCAGGGACTCATCGCCTGTTATGCGGCTGACAAACGGCTGGCCGGCGAGAATGCCGGACAGAAGGCGGACGGTCGTGCCGCTGTTCATGGCGTCCAGCACGCCTTCCGGTTCCCTGAGACCGCGCAGTCCTCTGCCGTGTATGACGAGGACGTCTCCGCCCGGTTCATTTCCTTTTATTTCTTCGATTTCGACGCCCATATCCCGGAAGCAGCGGATCGTCGCGAGGCAGTCGTCACTCTTCAGAAACCCGCGGACCCGCGTATCGCCTTCCGCGATCGAGCCGAGCATGACGCTCCTGTGGGATATCGATTTGTCGCCGGGAACGGTGAGTGTCCCTCTTAAGGAGGGCAGCTGTTCTATTTTTTTCATATCCGAATGATTCCTATATGCGAGAGGACGGCCTGCTCAGTCGTCGTAGACGCGGCAGGATTTTTGCTTCAGGACGTCAAGGGCGGTTCTGCGCGCCTCTTCGTCGTAGAAGTCAATCCTCAGGACACCCTTTTCAAACGCGCGGTTATGTACGATGCCGATATTCCGGATCGAGATGCGCGCGGAAGAGAGGATCGCCGCCACGTCCGCGATCGCACCGGCTTCGTCCTTGATATCGAGATAGAGCCGCGGTTCCGACTTGATCGGTCCGGCGGCTTCATTTGCGAAGCTGTCGCGGTAATCCTTGCACGCAGTGAAGTACTGCAGGAGGCGGTCTTTGTTCCCGTTCCGTATCGCGAACCGGAAATCCGTCAGATGGCGGATATAGCTTTCCAGCACCGTGCAGATGCAGTCGCTGTTCGCAAGGCAGATCTCCTGCCACATCTCGGGAGAAGAGGATGAAATCCGCGTGATATCTTTAAAACCGCCCGCGGCGATCGTGCGCATATAGCCTTCGCGGCCGTCCAGATCATGGACCATATTGACCAGTGAGGCGGAGATGACGTGCGGGACGTGGCTGATCGCCGCCGTGATGTAATCGTGTTCGGCGTACGTCAGGATCATCGGCAGAGCGCCGAGAGAACGGATAAACTCCGAGAACGCGCTGACTTTCTCGATCGGCACGTCTTCGCCGGGCGTCAGGATGTACCAGGCGTTTTCAATCAGGCGGTCCGTGGCATTTTCATAGCCGGTCTTTTCCGAGCCCGCCATCGGATGCCCCCCGATGAAGCAGCCGGTCAGCTGCAGCTGGGCAACAGTCTCATGAATGTCGCCTTTTGTGGATCCGACGTCGGTGAGAATGGTGTGAAACCCCATGACGCCTTTCAGCTTCTTCAGGAAACTCTTCATGGTGACGACCGGCGTGCATAAAAAGATGTAGTCGCAGTCCCCGAAGGTCGCCGTGATGTCCCACGCGGCCTCGTCGATGACGCCTTCCCTGAGGGCTGTGGTGAGTACGTCGGCAGTCCGGTTGTAGGCCACGATCACGGCCTCCGGATCAACTCGTCTGATGGCCTTGGCGATGGATCCCCCGATGAGACCAAGACCGATAAATCCTATTTTCATGCATCAAACCCCTTGTTCATATTGCGCGGCTGCCGCCATGCCTGACGGCCTGCTCCCCGTGCGCATTTTCATTTTATCACGAATCGGAAGGGAGTAAGAGTAGTGATTCCGCTGAAAAGTGCTTGAATATCAGAAACGCTTTTCGTATAATGTTTACATACTTTGTAATTCGGGAGGTTCTTATGGACGTTTACAAAACTGACAAAATTCGTAATGTTGCATTGCTCGGCCATGGCGGCGCGGGAAAAACGACGCTGACCGAATCGATGGCGCACCTGACCGGCATTACAAGCCGCATGGGCAATGTCACTGACGGAAATACCATCAGCGATTACGATAAAGAAGAAATCAAAAGAAAGTTCTCCATCTCCACAGCAGTGGTTCCGGTCGAGTGGAAGAAGCACAAGATCAATATCCTCGATACACCGGGTTTCTTTGACTTTGTCGGTGAAGTCGAGGAAGCGGTCAGCGCTGCTGACGCGGCCGTGATCGTGATCGCGGGCAAGAGCGGCGTGCAGGTCGGAACGGAGAAAGCATGGAATCTCTGTGATGATAAGAATATCCCGAGACTCTTCTTTATTTCCGGCATGGACAACGCGGACGTCAACTTCGGCGAGATCATCGAAAAGCTCCAGGATATGTACGGCAAGAAAGTGGCTCCGCTCAACATCCCGATCCGGGAAGACGGCAAGCTGACCGGCTATGTTGACGTAGCGAAGAAAACGGCCGCAAAATACGGAGCCAAGGGCGCTGTTACGGCCTGCGACGTTCCGGGCGACCTTGCGGATGAGCTTGAGACCTATTATGACTCTCTGATGGAATCCGTAGCGGAGACCAGCGAAGAGATGATGGAAAGATACTTCGGCGGCGAGGAATTCTCCGCGGAAGAGATCGCCGAAGCACTTGCCGTGAATATTGCGGACTGCTCGATTATCCCGGTGGTCGTGGGCGCGCCGACCCAGCTTCAGGGCGTCTCCAATCTGCTTGACGATATCTGCAGCTATTTCCCGGATCCCTCGAAGAGACAGATCAGCGGCGTAAATGCGAAGACCGGTGACACGTTCGAGGCGAACTACGATCCGGCCAAGGAGAAATCCGCATACGTCTGGAAGACGATCGCGGATCCGTTCATCGGCAAGTACAGCCTGATCAAGGTCTGCTCCGGAACGCTGAAGGCGGACGATACGCTGTATGACGCGGATGAGAATTCCGAGATGCGTCTCGGCAAGCTCTATGTGATGCGCGGCAACAAGGCACAGGAAGTGCCGGAACTGTCCGCAGGCGACATCGGAGCGATCGCGAAGCTGGATATCGCGACCGGCGATACGCTGTCCACAAAGGCCGTGCCGATCCGCTACGAGAAGACCGTTCTTTCCGTCCCCTACACGTACGAGCGCTACCGCGCGGCGAATAAGGGCGATGAAGACAAGGTCTCCCAGGCTCTGTCCAAGCTCGCGCAGGAAGACCTCACCTTCCGCAATGTGATTGATTCCGCGAACCATCAGTCCCTGCTCTACGGCATCGGCGATCAGCAGATCGACGTCATCAAGAGCAAACTGAAGGAGAGATACAAAGTCGACATCGAACTGAGCGAGCCGAAGGTTGCGTTCCGCGAGACGATCCGCAAGAAATCCGACGTTGAAGGAAAGCATAAGAAGCAGACCGGCGGCCACGGCCAGTACGGACACGTCAAGATGCGCTTCGAGCCCAGCGGCAATATGGAACAGCCGTACGAGTTCGGCATCGAAGTCGTCGGCGGCGCGGTTCCGAAGAACTATTATCCGGCAGTTGAGAAGGGCCTCAACGAGAGCGTAGAGGCCGGCCCGCTTGCAGGCTATCCGGTTGTCGGCGTCAAAGCCGTACTTTATGACGGATCCTATCATCCGGTTGACTCGTCCGAGCAGGCGTTCAAGACCGCGACCCGCACGGCCTTCAAGAACGGCTTCATGGCGGCGGACCCGATCCTCCTTGAGCCGATCATCAACCTCAAGGTCAAGGTAAAGGACCAGTATACAGGCGACGTCATGGGCGACCTGAACAAGAGACGCGGCCGCGTCCTCGGCATGAACCCGGCAGGCAAGGGCCTCACGGTGATCGAAGCGGAGGTGCCGCAGACCGAGATCTACGGCTACAGCACGGTCCTTCGCTCGATGACGGGCGGCTCCGGCGAGTTCTCCTTCGAGTTTGCACGCTATGAGCAGGCTCCGGCGGACGTCCAGGCGAAGCAGGTTGCGCTCCGTGCGGCTGATGTCGCAAACGGCGATGAATAAAACAGAACATGAAGCAAAAAGAACCTCCGCGGAAGCGGAGGTTCTTTGATGTTACAGATATGCGTTTCGGATTTTCTGACGATCCCGGCTCAGTGGTTCTCCAGATCGGCCGCCTCATCCAGGATCGGGGAGCCGTGGTTGATCTTGTCGAGCATCTTCTGGATCTTGTGCGTCGTGCTCTTTACGTTGTTGACCGTCTCGTCGTGGTTCAGCGTATTGATGATGCTGGCCAGATATTTATACATGTTTGCGGTTTCGTAATACGGTTTTTTCAGGAGCTCCGGAGAGCGGTAGCAGAGATTGGTTGTGATCAGCTTGGTGAAGAGACCTTCCTGATAGGCCCGGTCAAAGCCCTCAAATCCTTCGGTGAAGAGACCGAAGGTCGTGCAGATGAAGACTCTGTTGGCCCCTCTGCTTTTGATCTGGCGGCATACGTCCAGCATGGACCCGCCCGATGAGATCATGTCGTCGATGATGACGCAGTCCTTGCCCTCAACGGAATCGCCGAGGAATTCATGGGCGACGATCGGGTTCTTGCCGTCGACGATCCTGGAATAGTCGCGGCGCTTGTAGAACATGCCGATGTCGGCGCCAAGTACATTTGAAAAATAGACCGCGCGGTTCAGAGCACCTTCGTCGGGACTGATCACCATGAAGTGGCCGCTGTCAAATCTCAGATCCGGAGCCGCCTTCAGCAGGGCACGCAGGAACTGATAGGTCGGCATAAAATTGTCGAATCCGCATAAGGGGATTACGTTCCGGACACTGGGATCGTGTGCGTCGAAGGTGATGATCTCGGAGACGCCGTAGTTCTGCAGTTCGCGGAGCGCCAGCGGCGAATCGAGGGATTCACGGCCGGAACGCTTATGCTGACGGCTCTCGTAGAGGAACGGCATGATCACGCTGATGCGGTGCGCTTTGCCGTTGGCAGCGGAGATGATCCGCTTCAGATCCTGAAAATGATTGTCGGGTGACATGCGGTTCGTACGGCCGACGACCTTGTAGGAGACACTGTAATTCATGACGTCCGCCACGATGTAGAGGTCGGTG
The DNA here is from genome assembly GCA_902766945.1 of uncultured Lachnospiraceae bacterium. Lineage (GTDB taxonomy): Bacteria > Bacillota > Clostridia > Lachnospirales > Lachnospiraceae > Chordicoccus. The sequence goes on from CACXFK010000077.1 coordinate 14,190, forward strand.
CCGCGGACCGATTCGTTGATGATGGCGCGTCCTTCGCCGGTACCGTATCTGGAAAGCCGGGTGTCGAGCAGATAGGTGGGTTCGATATATCCGGCAAGCTGAAGAGCACTTTTGTCCCGGATCCCGATGGCTTTCCGCATTTTGACGAGTGATGAGTTAACCTGTTTGGCGATCGGCTTGCTGCCCTCGATATAAGCAATCTTGAGCGGTGCAACCGGCAGCTTTTTCTCTTGCTTATCCGTATTCGTCATGCATTCTCCTCTTCGCTTTTTTAACGTCTATGTATGAGTGAGTGTACCATTTTTTGGGCATTTCTTCAAGGAAACTTCAAGGAATAATGGGAAGTCATGCGAATCCTCCTTTGAAGATTGAAAAAACGGCTCGAAATTGTTATAGTGAAGAACGTGGATACCAGAAGAATGAAGAAAACAGGACACAGAATCAGCGCGGTTGAAGACGGCAGCATCGCCTGGGAGATGGGGGTGGAGCCGGGGATGTTCCTGCTCTCCGTGAACGGCCAGGAAGTGGAAGATATCTTTGATTACCGCTTCCTGATCTCCGATACGCAGCTGGAGGTTCTGATCCGCGAGGAAAACGGAGAGGAGACGCTTCTTCAGATCGAGAAGGACGAGGAAGAAGATCTCGGACTTTCGTTTGACAGCCCCCTCATGAGTGAGTACCGGTCATGCAGCAACCGCTGCATTTTCTGTTTCATTGACCAGATGCCTCCCGGCATGAGGGAGACGCTGTATTTTAAAGATGACGATTCGCGGCTCTCATTTTTGCAGGGCAACTATGTGACCCTAACCAATATGTCGGAGCATGACATAAAGCGGATCATCCGCTACCGGATGGAGCCGATCAACATCTCGGTTCACACGACGAATCCCGAGCTCCGCGTGCGCATGCTCCGCAACCGGTTTGCGGGAGACGCGCTTAAGAAAATCCGGGTTTTGAAAGAGGCCGGCATCGCGATGAACGGCCAGATCGTTCTGTGCAAAGGGTGGAACGACGGGGACGAGCTGGACCGCACGATCCGGGACCTCACCGCATACCTTCCTCAGATGCAGAGCGTATCCGTCGTCCCGGTCGGACTCAGCAGGTGGCGGGAAGGCCTCACCGAGCTTGAACCGTTCACGCCGGAAGACGCCCGCGAAGTGATTGACCGGATC
>CACXFK010000078.1 GCA_902766945.1 uncultured Lachnospiraceae bacterium
CCGTCGGCGACGACGACCGCGCGGTGCTGAAGAACTTTGTCCGGAAGGGCTTGAAAAAAGGGCGGTTCGGAAAGGATCCGGAGCAGTATCCGAAAGCGAAGCCGACGTCCAAAACATACAGGAAGCTGATCCGGAAGATCAGAAAAAAGAAGGCTTTTGACGGAACAGGTGTCCTCGTCTGCATCGATCCGGGGCACCAGGCAAAAGGGGATTACTCGCGGGAGCCGATCGGGCCGGGGTCTTCCGCGACCAAGCCGAAGGTCACGAGCGGGGCCTACGGGAGCTGGTCCCGCAAAAACGAGTATGAGATCAACCTCGCGGTCAGCAAGAAGCTGCGCGACGAGCTGAAGGCGCGCGGCTATACGGTCATCATGACGCGCACCACGCACGACGTGCATCTCACCAATATCGAGCGGGCAAAGATCGCCAACAAGGCCAAAGCCGATATCCTGGTCCGGATCCACGCCAACGATATCGACGGCGCGTCGTCGTTGAACGGCGTCCTCTGCTACGCGGCCGGATCCAACAATCCGTACCTGAAGCACAAGGTCATCACCCGCGGGCAGCGGCTGGCGGTCCTCATCAGGGACGCGCAGGCCAAGGAGACCGGCCAGAACCGTCAGGAAAACATCTATGCGAACGATATGACCGGCATCAACTGGGCCGCTATGCCGTCGGTGATCGTCGAGATGGGCTTTATGAGCAACCCGACCGAGGACCTGAAGATGGCCAACTCAGGCTTCCAGAAAAAGATCGCCAGAGGGATCGCGAACGGCATCGATGCCTACTTCTTTGAGATTGGTAAGTGAACCTTAACGGGGTCAGACCCCGTTAGAGGCCCTGAACGGGGTCTGACCCCGTTCAGGGCTTTTAACTTACTGCCACCCAAGCAGCGCCGCGCCGATCGCGCCGCAGAGCTGTGAGCGCTCGGAGATCAGGATGTCCGTGCCGAGTTTTTCGGAGAGGCAGCGGACGACGCCCTTGTTTCTGGAGACGCCCCCGGTCATGGCGTAGGCCGGCTCCCCTTTCCCTCTTTTGACGAGGGAAACGGTCTTTTCCGCCACGGATTTATTTAGGCCGTGTATGATATCCGCCACGGCCGTATCCCTCGCGACCAGGCTGACGACCTCGGATTCCGCAAAAACCGTACACATGTTGGAGATCGTCACGTCCTCCTTCCAGTTAAGCCCCAGGCTGCTCATCTCTTCCATCGAAAGACCGAGCGCGCGCGCCTGCATCTCGAGGAAGCGCCCTGTCCCGGCGGCGCACTTGTCGTTCATGACAAAGTTGAGGACGCTGCCTTCCTCATCAATCCGGATCACTTTGGAATCCTGCCCGCCGATGTCGATGATCGTCCTCGTCCCGGGAAACAGGTACCGCGCCCCTCTGGCGTGGCAGGTGATCTCGGTGATCGTCGTTTTTTCCATCTCGAGGATGTCCCGTCCATATCCGGTTGCTACGACACCGGCCAGTTCACTTCTGGAAATGCCGGCCTCCCTGAGCGCTGCGCGAAGCGCCTCCTCAGCGCTTGCCGACGCCGACATCCCCGTCGGGAGGATCGCGGATCCGACGATCTCTTTCTTGTCGTTCATGATCACCGCATCCGTGCTTGTCGAGCCCGAATCAATCCCAGCGATATAATGCCCGCCCCGGCTCACCGGGCCGCGCTCCGTCTTTCCGGCCTCCGCTGCCGGCTTTTTCTTTTTCCCAAACAGATCCATCCCAATCGTCTCCCCAAATGCCTCAAGCCTCGTCTTCAACTGTCCGGAAGACTGCGGCGTCGTGTCCGTCTCGATCTTAAGAAGCGGCACCTCCGCCGTCTCCTTCAGATCCGTATACTCAAAGCTGTAATAGTCGCAGAATTTAACCGTGTGGTATATGATGCCCTTTCTGCCGGACGCCCCGGACAGCTGCGCCCGCCCGCCTGCCTCATACATGCGAAGACACGGCACCAGACCGACAAGGAGTTTCCGCGCGTACCAGACAAAGAAAGCGTCCTCGTCTTCGGCCGTCTCCTCATCCCTGCGGAACACCCGGTTCCCTGAGCAGGTCTCATCGCGCACCTGCGTCCCCGGAAATGTCTTCCGCACCTCTTCGATCAGCAGCGAGCCCCCGTGCGCGCCAAGCACACTGATCACATCGCCGCCGTCCTCTTCCTGCTGCTTCAGGGAGACAGCCTGATACGCGTCTTTCCAGGAAAATGTCTTCCCGGAATACGCCGCATAAGCGACCTTAAGTTCCCGCAGCTTGCGCGCGAAATACCGGATCTCGCGCTCCCCTGTTTTATGCGGAAGCGGAAGAAAGAAAATGAAATCCATCCCTTCGTTTTCCAGCACGTCATAGGTCCGCCGCATCGCGTCGCAGCAATCCGTCAGCACCAGTTCGCGGATGCCCTCCGCCTTCACCTCTTCGATGACGGCCTTGGCAAACCCGCACAAATTCGGATGGGCGCACCCGTCCGCACACGAAAAAGAGACCGGATGCGGATCCAGCCTCTTCGTTTCTTCTCCGAACCCCCGGAACAACTCTTCCGGAACATATTTACAAGTCGTATAGATCATGATGTCTCCAGCATCTCAAGAAATGCCTCTATTCTGGTTCCAATCTGGCCGTCGGAGGAATTCCGCCGGTCCACGCCGTCTCCGTTGATCACGAGGACCGGGTACCCGGCCGCCTCCAGCGTATCCCGGATCAGGGCACTGCCGCCGCAGGTCTCCTTGCAGCCCCAGTGACAGAATAAGATCACGCCGTCCGGTTCCACGGTCTTTGCCATCTCAAGCGCCTTTTCGGCCCTTCGCGACACGGGACCGTTAAATGAATTGTACACCGTCCGCTCCGCCATCATCCGGTACGGATCCCGGCGGCCGGGATCATCCTCCCCGGGTTTGCCGATCAGCGTGTCATAACACATCTCGGTCAGCACGATCCTCGGATCTTCCTTGTAATTGAAGATCTGCTTCACGGTTCCCTGATAGAACGGATTGGAATGAAGCCAGAGGATCTTCCTGCCCGGCCGGATCCCGGCCGCGAGATATTCCTTGTGCAGCAAAGCCGCGTACCGCAGCGTCTCCGGCAGTCCCAGCGCGTTGTGCACCATCAGCACCTCGTAGAGCTCGGCGGTCAGTTCCGCGGGCACGAAGCGGTCCTTCCGCAGTTTCAACACTCTCTGCAGATGGGAAATGGTTTTCACCGAGTTCCCGACACACTCGCTAAGCCGCGCCGGATCCAGCTTCTTTCCGGCCAGATCTTCAAGCCATACCGTCATCTCGCGCAGCTGTTCCGCCACGTAATCCACCGCCGCCTCTTCCGCTTCATAGGGAATGTCGATGTAAAACTGCGGCGCGTCGAGCATCTCCGCGGTTTTGCGGAACGTCAGGTTGTTTGCGTCACAGGCGAGCGACGTGTTGACGATGCCGAGCGGCTTTGGCAGCACGCCCGAGACGGCCGCTCCGATTACGGCTTTGTGATAGGAGCAAAATGTCTCTGCGATCCCCGCCTGTTCAGCCGCCTCGATAAAGGCATGCTCGGACCAGGCTCCGTTCGTATACGTCGCAAACTGCTCCGCGCACATCGGGTACAGATCCATCGCGTGGAAGACCTCGCAGGGCGTAAAGATGCTGGTCAGGATCTGCCTGTCTGGATGCGCAAGCGGCCTCACCATCGCATCCATCGACACGGTGCCGAGATAATTCTTTGCATTTGACAGATGCTGATTCCGCATATGCCGCAGCTTCCAGCCATACGCGCGGTACGCCGCAAGGAGCAGCTGCCTCGCATAAGCCGGATGGGTGCCCACCTGTCCGCTGATATATTTTCCAACTTTTTCCGCTATATCCGCCATACCCGATCAGTCCTTCTTCGTCAGAATAAAGTCCGCCGCGCAGCAGCTTTGCTGCCTTCTTATGTGCGGCGTGTGCATCCTCACGGAGTGTTTTTGTCTCATAGGGAAATCGAAGTTTCCTCTGATACAAAAAGCTGCGTCACGCAGCCCTCATGCATTATAAAGAAAAATGGCGCCGTTGACAATCAAAACTGTCACAGCGCCATGTTTCGGTATAGATTTCGTTCGCGATCCGTTTTTCTCAGCCTTCCAGCTTCTTCATCTCCTTCAGCGTCTTCCTCGCAGACTGCCCCTCTTTATTCGGTCCGGCACCGCCCTCTCCTTCATCGGTCTCCACCGCCGGCAGGAACTGGTTAAAATCCCTGATCAGCATCGAAGAACAGGTCATCACAACGGCCGAAAATCCGAAGAAGCACCAGCAAAATGCGTAGAGCGGCTGCGTCTGCGTATCCAGATACGTGATCGCAAGCGGCACGATGTAAACGGCCGCCATCGCGATCAGACGGATCGGATTCTTGAACGCAAAGAAAATCGCGTGTTTCAGGAGATGCGGTATCGTGTCCGCAAAAGCCGCCATGACGGGCATGAGACAGATCATGATCGCAAAACACGCGAAAAAGACAGCGAGCACACCGCACTTCATAACCGTCGCGATGCTGCCCTCAAGGCCTTTCAGGAAATGCAGATCGGCGTACGTCAGCGCCGCGATCCCCAGAAACGCAAGCCAGCAGATCAGACCCTGCTTAAAATTGGCGCGCAGGCCTTCAAAGAACGTCTTAAACGGACTGAGCGACTTATCCCCCCGCAGCACCTTCAGCATCACGTAATAGAGAGCGGCGAGCGCCGGTCCCATCGTCACGACGGGGATCGAGACCACCACAAACAGGATGTTCGCCCAGAACAAAATCCAGATCCTGGTCATAATCTGTCCGAACACGCTGTCCGGATTCATCATACCGCCAAACAAGCCGCCCATTTCACTCTCCTCATATCAA
>CACXFK010000079.1 GCA_902766945.1 uncultured Lachnospiraceae bacterium
GAGAGGATGGGATTCGAACCCATGCGCCCTTGCGGACAAACGGTTTTCAAGACCGCCTCGTTATGACCACTTCGATACCTCTCCGTGTGCCGTCCCGTAGGGACAGCGTTATCATTATAGCAGAGCGACTTCCCAAAAGCAACCGTGTTTCGGGATCAATTTCCAAAGATCGTCAGGAAAGTCCTCCGGCGTCGTGATCTTAATATTGGAATACGCGCCTTCGACCAACTTGACTTTGGCGAGTCCGGAACGTTCCACGACCATGGCGTCGTCTGTGACGGATTCCATCAGGCCGGCCCTCAGGATCTTGTCGTTCGCGGCGAGGATCAGAGGAAATGAGAAGGCCTGCGGGGTCTGAATGGTCCACACGCGCCTTCTGTCCGGCGTGTCGGCGGCAAACCCGTCCCGGTCCGCGATCTTGACCGTGTCCTTTGCGGGCATGCCGACGGCGGCGGCCCGGTAGAGCCGGGCTGCTTCGATCACCCGGACGATGATGTCTTCGGTCACGTAAGGTCTTGCGCCGTCGTGGATGAGCACGTAATTGGAAGGATCGTCTTCTTTCCATCCGAAATACCGCGTGCATGCCTCAAGGGCGTTCCGCACGGAGTCGTACCGCGCACTGCCGCCCGCGATGACGCCCGCCACTTTCTTAAAGCCGTATTCTTCCACGATTTCTTCCCTGCAGTACCCTGCATAGTCCGCGGAAGTCACCAGCAACATGGCGTCTACGGCTGAACAGGACTCGAAAGCCTGCATCGCCCTTGCGACAACCGGCATGCCGTCCAGATCAAGAAACTGCTTGGGCACGTCCGTCCCCATGCGGCTGCCGGATCCGGCAGCCAGTACAATTGCCACGACCATTTCATCGTCTCCCCTGTCTCAAGATTTCCGTCCGCATAAGGACGCTTCCAGTCTGTCCTGCCCGTTCGCGTTCGCTTAAAGCGCGGTCTCTGCGCGTGCTGCCACTGCGCATCAGCGCTCCCCGAGCCTAAGGGCCGGCCGGGCGTTGAGGTCCCATCCGCTTCTCGTTCCGCGCATGAACTCGTGATAGGCGGCCACACCGATCATGGCGGCGTTGTCCGTGCAATAGATGGCTGAGGGCACATACAGCTTCATGCCGGCTTCTTCGCATGCCTTCCGCATGGCCTCTCGCAGGGCGCTGTTCGACGAGACGCCGCCGGCCATCGCGACCTTGTGAAAACCGTATTCACGGGCGGCGCGGACCGTGTGGTCCGTCAGGACGTCTACAACGGCTTTCTGGAAGCTTGCGGCCAGATCGGCGGGATTGATCTCCTCGTGCGTCATCTCCGCGTGATTCAGGTAATTCAGCACCGCGCTTTTGAGGCCGCTGAAGCTGAAGTCATATTCAGAGCCGTTCACTTTGGCACGAGGGAAGCGGATCGCGTCGGCATTTCCGTTTTTTGCGGCGGCGTCGATCTTCGGCCCTCCGGGATATCCGAGGCCGATGGCCCGCGCCACTTTGTCAAAGGCTTCTCCGGCGGCGTCGTCCACCGTACGGCCGAGAATCTCAAATTCGGCGTAATCCTTCACGACGATGAGATGCGTGTGTCCTCCCGAAACCACCAGGCCCAGGTAGGGCGGTTCGAGATCGGGATGCTCGATGTAATTGGCCGATATATGCCCCTCGATGTGATTGACGCCGATCAGCGGCTTGCCGGAAGCCCAGGCCAGGGCCTTTCCTTCCGCGGTGCCGACCAGAAGAGCGCCGACCAGGCCGGGCCCGTAGGTGACGGCGATGGCGTCCAGGTCCTTCAGCGGGATGTCCGCTTCGCGAAGAGCCGCGCTTATGACCTGGTCGATCTTCTCGATATGTTTTCTTGAGGCGAGCTCCGGCACGACGCCTCCGTAGACCGTGTGCATGCTGATCTGCGTATAAATGATATTGGAGAGCACCTCGCGGCCGTCGCGCACAACAGCAGCCGCCGTTTCGTCGCAGGAGGTCTCGATTGCCAGAATATCTGTATGTCCGTTCATGTCACTTTGCTCCCATCCCGTCTGCCTCTTCCTTTTGCGCAGGCGGTTTTTCATCTTCAAAAAGCAGGCTGACCGAGCGGCCGTCCCTTGCCGCTACGGTGTTCGGAAAGATCTTTTTCAGTTCGTCCAGATAGTCGTCCGGGCGGACGAGAGAAGGACTGTAATGCGTCAGCCACAGCTCCTTCGGCTGCGCCTCTTTTGCGATCCGGGCGGCCTCCTGCATGGTCATGTGCTTGTAGCCGCGGGCTTTCTCCATCTTGTCGTGCTCGCCGTACATGCCTTCGCAGATCAGAAGATCCGCGCCTTCGGCGTGCCGGGCGATGTCCCGGGTCGGCCTGGTATCGGTCGCATAGACGACTTTCAGCCCCTTGCGCGTGTCCCCGAGAACCATATCCGGTGTGAGGAGACGTCCCTCATACTCAATCTGCGCGCCCTTCTGAAGCGGGCTCCAGTATCTGAGAGGGATGTCGTTGGCTTTCGCTTTTTCCACATCAAACCGCCCGAGGCGGGGAAGCTCCGCTTTATAGGCAAAGCAGGGAACCCGGTGATTGACCCGGAACGCCGTGATCCGGATGCCGCAGGCGTCGAAGACGTCCTCATTTCCCTCGATTTCCTTTGCGATCGTCTCAAACGGCAGTTCCGGAGCGATCGTGCGCGCAGCCTTTACGATATTGCCGATCCCCTTTGGGCCGATGATGGTCACCGGATCCGTGCGGTCGGCGTTTCCCATCGTCAGGAGCAGGCCCGGGAGACCTGCGATGTGATCCGCATGGAAATGCGTGATAAAGATATAGTCGATGGGTTTGCAGGACCAGCCCAGTTCCCGGAGCGCGATCTGGGTGCCCTCGCCGCAGTCAATGAGAAGACTGTTTCCCCCGTACCGCATCATGCAGGAGGTCAGCCATCGTTTCGGCAGCGGCATCATGCCGCCGGTGCCGAGAAGAGCAACATCTAACATATGGTCACTTCCTATAAAAAACTGATGTTCCGCCGCCGCACCATGGAAATGGCGTCTTCGGCCGGATCCGTGTAATAGTTCCTGCGGATTCCGATCTGCTCGAACCCGAGCTTTTCGTACAGTTTCCGGGCCGGCGTGTTTGAAGGGCGCACTTCGAGAAAGACCGTATCGACCTGTCTTAAGAGCGCGTGGTCGCAGAGCCCGTCGAGGAGTTTTGTCCCGATTCCTTTTCCGCGGTATTCGGTCCGCACGATGATGTCCAGTACATCGGACTCGGGTGGCGTGAGGAGAAGGGCGGCGAAGCCGACGATGGCGGCACGGTCTTCATCCCCGCGTCCTGTGTCAGGCGGGCCGTCCGTCCCTGATGATCCGGAGAGGCCGTTCCGGGCCGGCTCTTCGGCCACGACGAACAGCGTGTCGTCCCGAAGAAAATAGGTCAGCGTGCTGCGCTCGTCCCAGGGGGACTGGGTGCTTAGCGCACCGACGGCCGCGACAGAAGGCAGATCGTCAAGCGTCATTTCCCGGATGATCATCTTTCGTCCCCCGCGTCCTTCGTTTCCTTCCGCTCCTTTTCCTCCCGCTCACGTTCCGCCTGGGACTTTCTGAGGTAGATCGGGGCATGCTTTTCCGGCGGAACCGCGCGGCCTTCCGCGTACAGAACCGCTCCGAGTGCGCCGACCGAAGACGCCCGCTGGCGATTCAGATGGGCCGGCACATAGATGTGCGGCACCGTGAGCAGCTCCTCCAGCTGAGCGCGGTAAGCGGCAACCCCGTCCCCGAGCAGATAAACCGGGGAGGTGCCGTCCTCGTTCAGTTCTGCGGCCAGTTCTTCCACGGACAGCGCCCTCTGGTCCGCAAAGGTCACCAGGGAGCCCTGAAGGAAGCCGTACAGGCCGTTGTAGACCTGCCCGCGCCGGGCATCCATGATGGGACAGATGAGTCCGTCCGCGCCGTACAGATTGTAGGCGAGTGCGGCCAGCGTAGGGACTTCCACGATCGGGATCCCAAGCGCGAGAGCGAGCCCCTTGGCCGTGGCGGACCCGATCCGAAGGCCTGTAAAGGACCCGGGGCCGGCTGCGACGGCGATCACATCTACGGAGGCGCGGTTGAGGGAGATCATATCCGCGATCTCGTCCAGCATCGGCAGAAGCGTCTGGCTGTGTGTCTTTTTATAATCAACCGTATACTCGGCGCGGAGTATATCGTCTTCCAGGATGGCGACCGAGGCGACGAGCCCCGACGAATCCAGCGCAATCATGTTCATACTTCAGGAGCCTCCTCATCCGGAATCAAATCGTCGGTGCCTGCATACAGGATCTCGATGAGCCGGTAGTCGTCTCCCCGCGCGGGATCCTTGCGGATCGAAAGAAAGACCGTGTCCTCCGGAAACAGTTCGGGAAACAGGTCCGCCCACTCGACGAGGCTTACGCCGTCGCCGTAAAAATAGTCTTCATAGCCGATCTCGTCCATCTCTTCGGCATCCGAAAGCCGGTAGACGTCGAAATGGCAGAGCGGGAGACGGCCGCTTTCATAGATCTGCATGATGGTGAAAGTGGGAGAGGTGACCGGCTCACGGATCCCAAGGCCTTTTGCAAATCCCTGGGTGAAAACGGTTTTTCCGCAGCCGAGATCGCCGGACAGCGCGATGATCTCGCCGGGGCGGGCTTTTCGGCCCATCTTAACGCCGGTCTCATAGGTCTGTCCGGGGCTCAACGATTCAATCTTCATAGGTCTTCCTCTCTCCGCCCGGTCGGTTTTATGCTGCTGACAAGGCAAATGCCTGCAGATCAGCTAAGACAAGGCGAACACTAGTATATCAGATTTGGCAGGATTGTCCAAGTATACATAATATTGTATCGGACCTCTCCCAAACTACAAGATCTGCCCCGGGTTCTTGACTCTGCTTCGGCGCGGTGTTATCATTTATGGCAGTCGCGAATCAATGCGTTTTAATACAGGGTGGAGTATAAATATGAAGATTATTAAGAGGAACGGGTCGGAGGCTGCCTTCGACTCAGAGAAGATTGCGGTCGCAGTCACAAAAGCCAATAATGCCTGTGAGACACATGA
>CACXFK010000080.1 GCA_902766945.1 uncultured Lachnospiraceae bacterium
GGCACTGATACTGGGTGGGGCGCTGGCCGTATCGGGATTTCTGCTGCAGACCTTTTTCGCGAATCCGATTGCGGGCCCGTTCGTCCTTGGGATTTCCTCCGGGTCCAAGCTGGTGCTGGCACTGGTGATGATCGCCAGTGTGAATACAGGCCGGATGCTCGGATCTGCCCAGATGATCGGAGCTGCTTTCGTAGGCGCGCTCGGCTCGATGCTGGTGATCCTCATGATCTCCCAACGGGTTCAGAAAATGTCGGTGCTCGTGATCTGTGGGGTTATGATCGGCTATATCTGTTCCGCGGTGACTGATTTTGCCGTCTCTTTCGCAGACGATTCGAATATTGTGAACCTGCATCACTGGTCGATGGGCAGCTTTTCAGGGATGAGCTGGAACGACGTTCGAACGATGGCGGTAGTAGCCGGGATCGCGTTGGTCCTAACATGCGTCCTGTCCAAACCGATGGCGGCATATCAGATGGGAGACGTCTACGCGGCGAGCGTCGGTCTGAACCTGAAGCGCTTCCGGGTGGAACTGATTCTCATATCGAGTATCCTGTCCGCACTGGTTACGGCCTTCGCGGGGCCGGTTTCCTTTGTGGGAATCGCGGTGCCGCATCTTATGCGCTCTCTGTTTAAAACGGCGAAGCCGGCCATTCTCATTCCGGGCTGCTTCCTCGGAGGCGGCGTATTCTGCCTTCTCGCAGATCTTCTGGCCCGGACCCTGTTCGCGCCGACAGAGCTGAATCTGAGCTCGGTTACCGCACTCCTCGGAGCGCCGGTCGTCATCGCCGCCATGCTGAAACGCAGCAAAAACAGATATTGATTTGGAAAATGAATTCCGTAAGAAGTCAGCTCCGGAAAGGAGAGCCGCCTATGGCAGAGGAACAAATTTTATATACGGAAGGACTGGATGCGGGATATGCTGGAAATGCGGTGGTCCGGAATGTTTCCCTCAGCCTTTGCCCCGGACAGCTGATCGCGCTCATAGGTCCGAACGGCACGGGAAAATCCACCATCCTGAAGACCCTTTCGGGAATGCTCCCTCCGGTCCGCGGCAGCGTCTGTCTGAACGGCAGGGATCTGAAAACAGTTCCTGAAAATGAAAGAGCACGCACGATCTCCCTTCTCATGACAGACAGGATCGATCCCGAGCTGATGACCTGCCGGGACGTGGTGAGCCACGGCCGCTATCCTTATACAGGGTTTACGGGACGGCTTTCCGCAAGGGACCTCGAGGTGATTGACAGCTCCTTTCGGGCCGTCGGAGCCGAGGACCTGAAGGACCGGTATTTTTCGCAGATCAGCGACGGTCAGAGACAGCGGATTCTTCTGGCCAGGGCCATCGCTCAGGAACCGAAAGTGCTGATCATGGATGAGCCGACCTCCTTTCTGGATATCCGTCATAAGATCGAACTCCTCAGGATTCTGTTAAAGCTGGTCAAAGAGGGGGGTGTTGCGGCGGTCATTTCCCTGCACGAAATTGAGCTGGCACGCAAGACGGCCGACAGCGTGATCTGCGTAAAGGACGGAAGGGCGGAAACCGTGGAACATGTACAGGATGCCTTTCAGGAGGAAGCCCTGTGCTCTTTATTCGATCTTGACGAAGAACAGTACCGTTGGTTGTATGGTACGGATTGACAGGGGAAAATAATGGATTTATTGCAGACAATGGAACAAATCGTTCCTCCGTATGAAAAAGCCGAAGCGGCATGCCGCAAGCACTGGAACAGCCTCGGAAAACCGCTCTACGGACTGGGTGAGTTCGAGGAGATTCTGGTCCGGATCGCGGGTATGCAGCGTACGCCGATGCCGGATATCCGGAAAAAAGCGCTTGTGGTATTCTGCGCGGACAACGGGGTTGTGGCGGAAGGCGTCAGCCAGACCGGCCAGGAAGTGACGGCGATCGTCGCCGAAAACTTCGTGGACGGACGTTCCTGCGCGTCGATTATGTGCAAAAGAGCAGGAGCGGATCTGTTTCCGGTGGACGTCGGAATGGCGCGGGATACGCGCGTGGA
>CACXFK010000081.1 GCA_902766945.1 uncultured Lachnospiraceae bacterium
ACGTCGCGATCATCGGCTTCGATGATATCACCGTACTCAACAATCTGGGCATTCCGCTCTCGGTCGTGGACCGCTCGGAAAAAGAGATGGGCATAAAGGCAATGGAGCAGCTGATCAGACACTTAAGACACCCTGAAGCAAAGCCGGTGCGGGTCTCCGTGCCGACGCGGCTGATCCTTCGGGGCTCGGAAAAGAAGTGACGAAGAGGACAAGTCCCTCCCGTCACATATAGCAATACAAGGAGGCATCAATGAAAGTACTGAATTTCGGTTCACTCAATATGGATTACACCTACAGCGTTCCCCACATCATTACGGGCGGGGAAACGATGGCGTCATACGAACTCAACGAATACTGCGGAGGCAAAGGTCTCAACCAATCCGTCGCAATGGCGAAGGCCGGACTTCCTGTCTGGCACGCCGGACTCATCGGAAACGACGGGGATAAACTCATCGAGACCTGCGCTCAGGCAGGCGTTCACACGGAATACATACGGAAGCTTCCCGTCCGCGGCGGCCACACCGTGATCCAGGTCGACGAGAAGGGACAGAACAGCATCATCCTGTATGGCGGAACCAATCAGATGCAGACGAAAGACTATGTGGACGAGGTGCTGGCGCATTTTGAAAAAGGCGACTACCTCGTGCTGCAAAACGAGATCAACCTGCTCGACTATATCATCGACAGGGCTTATGAGCGCGGCATGAAGATCGTCCTGAATCCGTCTCCTTACAATGAAGCACTGGATTCCTGCGATCTCGGCAAGGTGTCCCTCTTCCTCGTCAACGAGATCGAGGCGGCACAGATCACCGGCAACGAGGACCCGGAACACGTGCTGGACGCCCTTAACGAGCGCTTCCCGGAAGCGGCCTTCGTCGTGACGCTCGGCTCCGACGGGGCCTGGTACTATGACGGGAAGGAAAAGGTGTTCCAGGACATCTTCCCGGTGAAAGCAGTGGATACGACCGCGGCGGGCGACACCTTCACGGGCTTCTTCATCCGGAAGCTGTCGGACGGCGCAGACATCCAGACCGCGCTCCGCACGGCCGCGAAGGCCTCCTCGATCGCGGTGACGCGTGTCGGGGCCGCCCCCTCGATCCCGACGATGGAGGAAGTGGAAAAATCATTATCATCAGCCGGATAAGAGAGCATCCGGATCCTTTTAAGGGTCTTTACTCGCCTTCCGTCAGCTCAATATCCGCGCTTCCCGGCAATGCAGCCGGATTCATGGCGCCGTCCGCACCCTCGGCACGCTCTTTCCTGTGCCGGGGCCTCCTGCGGCGGCGTTTCTTCTTCTCTCCTTCCGCGGCTTTCACGCCGCCCTCGGGTGAAGCATCCTCTGCGCCGCTCCGGATCGCGCCGTCGGCATGTTCCGGATGGGTGTCCCGCTCGTTCCTTGCGGCATGCTCACTGCCCTTTTCTCCGTCCTTCGCACCGCCGCCCCGGCGGTTTCTGGAGCGCTTCGGCTTCTTCTCTTCCTCTGCCGGCACGGACAGATCCTCAGCTTCCTGGTCTTTCCGGTTCTTTCCGCGGGCGTTTTTCGGGCGCTCCGCTTTCTCGGCCTGGCCGTTCTTTGCTTTCGGCTGGTTCTGCGCGTCTTTTTTGGGCTTTTTCGACTTCGGGATGAAGGTAATATCCTTTACCTCAAACTCCTGCATTTCTTTCTCGTCGTTTCCGAGATCCACGATCACCTTCACGGTCTGCCGGAGGATGTTGACCGAATGCACGTCTCCGTGCAGCCCGTCCGGCGTCGTCACATAGTCGCCCTTTGCCGGCATGCCTTTATTTAAGTACGCGTACGTGTCGGCTTCATTTTTCAGGCAGCACATCAGCCGCCCGCAGGTTCCGGAGATCTTGGTCGGATTGAGGGACAGGTTCTGGTCCTTCGCCATTTTGATGGAAACCGGCGCGAATTCGCTCAGCCACGTATGGCAGCAGAGCGGCCGGCCGCAGCTTCCGATCCCGCCGAGCAGCTTCGTCTCGTCGCGGACGCCGATCTGGCGCAGTTCGATCCTGGTCCTGAAAATGCCGGCGAGGTCCTTGACCAGTTCACGGAAATCAATCCGGCCGTCCGCCGTGAAATAAAACAGGACTTTGCTGTTGTCAAATGTATATTCCGCCTCGATCAGCTTCATATCGAGGCCGCGCTCCGCGATTTTCTGCTTGCAGATGCGGTAGGCTTCCTTCTCGTGTTCCCGGTTTTCCTGTTCTCTCGTGTCATCGTCCGGTGTCGCCATGCGGATCACCTTCTTCAAAGGAGTCGCGACCTTATCCAGAGGCACGTCCGTAGGCGTGATGACGACCGTCCCGTACTCGATCCCGCGGGCCGTCTCCACGATTACGTGATCATGATAGTGAATCGTGAAATCGCCGGGGTCGAAGTAGTAGACCTTGCCGACATTTTTAAATCTGACACCGATAATTCTAGGCATTGCAGTTCTCCTTGATCGTAAATAGCATCAGCTCAAGCGCGAGCTCGAAGCTGACGTTGGCCCGAAGCCGCACCTGGCAGCGGTCGATCGCGTCCAGGATCTCCTGGAGCCCCTCATAGGAAGAGGCGCTGGCCTGAGCGCGGATCGTACTGATATCATTTGTAAAGATCAGCTGGTCGACATCTCTTGTCGCTTTAAACAGGAGGACGTCCCGGTACCACATCATCATGATGCCGAACACGTCGCCGATCTCGTCTTTATCCTCTTTCAGCAGGCGGATCACTTCCATCATCGTCGCCGTATCCATCCCGTGAATCGCCCGGATCAGCATCAGCGTCCGGTCCCGCCTCTCCACAAAGGACTCGTCCGTCACAGCCCGGACGGCGCGCCCGATGTTGCCCTGCGCGAAGCCCGTCAGCACTCTGGCCTCATAGTCCGGCATGTGCAGATCACCGGTCAGGCAGTCCATGACGTCCCGGTCCGAAACCGGCTTCAGAAAGAGCGTCACGCATCTGGAATGAATCGTCGCAAGAAGCGATTCCGGCGAGCTCGTAAGAAGCAGGATCACGACGTAGGCGGGCGGCTCCTCGATGGTCTTAAGCAGCGCGTTCTGCGCCTGCTGGTTCATCTTTTCCGCCTCGGGGATGATATAGATCTTATAGCGGCTTTCATAGGGAAGGATATCCACCGTCCCGACCACCTGCGTGCGGATGTCATGGACCGAGATGACGTTCGGCTTTTCGTGCGTCACATAGATGAGATCAGGATGATTTCCATCCAGCACCTTTTTGCAGGAAATGCAGTCCAGACACGCGTCCACATCCTGCAGATCCGGCGCTTCGGACAAAGGCCCGCTGTCCGGGCCGCCTTCGCGGCCTTCCTTCAGTTTGTCCACGAGGGCCGTCACGTTCTCACACAGCAGCGTCTCCGCAAACGCGTCCGCCATCATGCGCTTGCCGCTGCCGGGCTCGCCGGTGATCAGATAAGCATGACTGATGCGGCTGTTGAGCACAGCCGTCTGAAAATGCCGGATTACATCCTTATGTCCGATAATGGAGCGGAATCCACGCGCAGTCATCGTCATCTTCCCTTCTGAAATAAAAGTGGATAATGATCCTATAATGTTATACCATGTTCGGCGATGCAAGGCAAATCGAATTCAGGCGCGCATCCCGCCTCTTCCGGGAAACGGATCCGGCGGAGTCCGGTCACCGAAAGCCCTTTCTCAAGTAGTGCCCGGATCCGGTCGATCACATCCCCGGTAAACCGCTCGCCCGGCACCACAAGCGGCGAATCGGGCGGGTAGACGATCACGTAATCCGCCGCAACGCGGCCGGCTGCCTGGTCCGACGGCAGCCACTTGCAGGGCCGCTCAGCCGCGTCCGCGATCCGCATCACGCAGGGCGGGAATGCCGCAGTTCCGTCTGAACAGGCCTCATCCGCTGCGGATGGTTTCTTCTCAAATGCAGGGAGCGGGACGATGCGCTTATCGATCTCCGTCAGCGCGGACAGAAGACGCCCGAAGCCCTCCTCCGTATCTGACACCGACGTCATGAGCAGCACATAACCGGGGGCTTTCATCTCGGGCTGCAGACGCCATGTCTCTCTCAAAAGATCATACAGCTTCGGGCCGTCCATCGGAACGCGGCTGCCGTCCTCCTCCGTATAAAAGCCCGCCTGTCCCGTCAGGATCACGATTTTTCCGGGGTCATACCGCCCGCTTTGAACCTCCTTGTCCGAGCCGGCAAGATGCAGGTGCGCAAGTTCCGCGTTCAGCTTTGCCCTGAGCGCCATCAGCCGCTCAGCATAGAGGCCGAAAAAGGCCGGCCCGTGCTCTGCGGCGGCGTGGATGCACTGCGTAATCGAAGCCATGAGGACATAGGAAGGGCTCGACGTCTCGTAGATGTCCAGGAAACGCCGGATAGAGCGGGAATCGACCCTGTCCGTGACGCGGTGGAGAAGCGCCGTCTGGGTGAGCGCCGGCAGTGTCTTATGCGTGCTCTGCACGACGAGATCCGCCCCGCAGGAGATGGCGGACGCCGGAAAACAGGGATGCATGGAAAAATGCGCCCCGTGCGCCTCATCGACGATCAGGACCGCCCCGATCCGGCGGGCCGCTTCCGCAAAGCGCCGCACATCTTTCACCACGCCCTCATACGTCGGGGAGGTGATGACGACGGCCGCCGCGCCGGCGGCATCCTCGCCAAGTCCGGTTTCCTCAATATACCGGATCTCGAGATTTCTCAAAAAAGCCGCGTGATAGACGGATATATGGCAGCCACGCTCGATGAGGATCGTGCCGCCTTGCGGCACGGCGGCCGAAATCGCGGCCAGAAGCGCGCAGGTGCTTCCGTTTACGGAAAAGAAGGTCTCTCTTGTCCCGTAAAAATGCGCGGCGAAGTCCATCTCTTCCCGGAGGATGTCTTCCGGGTCATGCAGGTTGTCAAACCCGTCGATCTCCGTGATATCGATCTTATGGGCGGCATTTAAGGCGGTATGTAAGGCCCCGGCCTCCTCCCGCTCCCACATGGCCTGCCGCTTGTGGCCGGGCATGTGAAACGGATAGAGATCCGACCCGGCGAGCTCATCGAGCCGGGAACTGAGCCGCATGTTTGCTGTATCCGTCATCTCTTCCTCTCCAGATGTTTTGTAATATCATCATACCATACGCCTCCCGTCCGGCAAGTCCGTGATTGTTTATAAAAATGAACATGCCACCCGCGTTTCCGTATGCTATACTCCAAGTGTCATGTATTGTATCCGCGCAAGGCGGAATAATAACAGGAGGACAAAACCATGAAAAAATCATTTGCTGTGAAAGACTTTGTCATTTTGAGCCTGATTGTCGGTATTCTGCTGCTGATGGCGTACACGCCGCTCGGCTACCTCAATATCGGCCCGCTCGCCATCACCTTCAACACGATCCCGGTCGCAATTGCAGCGATCGCGCTCGGTCCGAAAGGCGGGGCTGTGGCAGGCGCCGTTTTCGGTCTCACATCTTTTCTCCAGTGCATCGGCATCGGCGGCACGAGCGCCATGGGCGCCACGCTCTTTAACATCCAGCCGGTCCTGGCCTTCATCCAGCGCTTTGTTCCGCGCCTTTTAGACGGCTTCCTTCTCGGTTATATCTATCGTTTCCTTAAAAACCACTGCCCGGTTTATGTGGCCTGCGCGCTGACCGGCTTTTGTTCGGCATTTTTAAACACGCTGTTTTTCATGACCGCGCTCGTTGTGCTGTTCGGCAACACCGAATACATGCAGAACCTGATCGCAGGCCGGAACATCATCGTATTCATCTGCGTCTTCGTCGGCATCAACGCCCTCAGCGAGATGATCTCCTCCACCATCCTGACCGGTGCGATCGGCACGGCCCTTCGAAAGGCCAATCTCATACATTGATCCGTTTTTTCCATACCCCGCTTTCCGATAAAGCGGGGTATGTGTTGTTCTGCGGGAAACGGCATTTCCTGCACCGCTGCACATAAGGAGGTTCTCATGCTCATCGCAATTGACATCGGCAATACCAATATCGTACTCGGCTGCATCTACGGGGGCAAAGTCCTGTTCTCGGAGCGGCTGTCCACGGATCATTCCAAAACCGCGCTTGAATACGCGCTGACCTTCCGGAGCGTCCTGAGTCTCCACCGCATCGACGCGAAGTCCATCGACGGGGCGATCCTCGCGTCCGTCGTGCCGCCGGTCACGGCCGTCATGGAAGAGGCGCTCAGCAAGATCATTTCCTGCCGGATCTTTGTGGTCGGCCCCGGCCTGAAAACGGGTCTCAACATCCAGATGGACAATCCCGCCCAGGTCGGCGCAGACCTGATCGTCGGGGCGGTCGCCGGCATCCGCGATTACGTCTGCCCTCTGATCCTGATCGACATGGGCACCGCCACCACGATCTGCGTCGTCGACAAAGAAAAGCGCTACATCGGCGGCATGATCCTCCCGGGTCTCAGGTCTTCGCTGGACTCGCTGACGTCGCGCACCTCGCAGCTCCCGCGCATCAGTCTCGATCCGCCGAAGCGGCTGATCGGCAAAAACACCATCGAGTGTATGAAGAGCGGCATTCTTCACGGAAATGCCTCGATGCTCGACGGCATGATCGACCGCATCGAGGACGAGCTCGGCATGACCACGACGCGGATCGCAACCGGCGGACTGGCCGGCGTGATCACACCGCTCTGCCGGCACGACATCATCCTGGATGAGGAGCTGCTTCTCAAAGGACTTCACTGCATTTACCAGCGAAATTGCTGACACTGCGCCCGCCTCAAGCGAAAAATTGCTGACACTGCGCCTGCCTCAAGCGAAAGGAACATAACTATGCTGAAAGGAAAGACCATCATCCTCGGCGTCACCGGCGGCATCGCCGCGTACAAGGCCGCCGATCTGGCCAGCCGCCTCATGAAGCTGCACGCCGATGTTCAGGTCATCATGACGGAACATGCGCTGAACTTTATCAATCCCATCACATTCGAGACGCTGACCGGAAGAAAATGCCTCACGGATACATTTGACCGCAATTTCCCGTTTGAAGTGGAGCACATCGCGCTTGCGAAAAGGGCCGATCTGGCCCTGATCGCGCCGTGCACCGCAAATGTCATCGCAAAGCTTGCCCACGGCCTCGCGGACGACATGCTGACGACGACGCTCCTGGCGTGCACCTGCCCGATCCTCATCGCGCCGGCGATGAACACCCGGATGTATGAAAATCCCGCCACGCAGGACAATCTCGCCGCCCTGAAGCGGTACGGCATGAAGATCATCGAGCCGGCCGAGGGTCATCTCGCCTGCGGCGACAGCGGAAAGGGCAAGCTCCCGGATCCCGCCGACATCGTTGAATACGTGCTCGCCGAAGCCGCCTTTGAGAAAGACCTGGCCGGGAAAAAGATCCTGGTCACGGCCGGCCCGACGCAGGAAGCGCTGGACCCGGTCCGTTTTCTCACGAATCACTCGTCCGGCAAGATGGGCTACGCCATCGCCAAAATGGCGATGCTTCGCGGCGCCGACGTGACGCTCGTGTCCGGCCCGGTCTCCCTGACGCCTCCGCTGCACACGGAGCTCGTCCCGATCCGCTCCGCCCATGATCTGTTTGCGGAAGTGACGAAGCGGGCGCCGATGCAGGATTATATCATCAAGGCCGCGGCGGTCGCCGATTACCGTCCGGCGGACGTGAGCGGCGAGAAGATCAAAAAGTCCGACGACGACCTGTCGATACCGCTCTCAAGGACCGAGGACACGCTGCAGTACCTGGGTGACCACAAGCGCCCCGGCCAGCTGCTCTGCGGCTTCGCGATGGAGACGTCCCGGATGGAGGAGCGCGCCCGCGCCAAGCTGGAGCGCAAAAACCTGGACCTCATCGCCGCCAACAACGTCAAGGTCGAAGGCGCCGGCTTCGGAACCGACACCAACGTCGTGACGCTGATCACAAAAAACAGCACGGTCCGCCTCGAGAAAATGAATAAAGAGGAGGTCGCGATGCGCCTCCTCGATACACTTAAAGAACTGGAGAACAGCGTCTCCTGCTGAACCTCCGCTGCACGGCCCCGGTCGGCGGGCCTGTCTGCACGGCCCTGATCCGCGGCCCGTCTGCACGGCCCCGGTCAGTCGACCTGTCCGTACAGAATCTTCGCGAGTTCCGAATCCTTGTCCAGGATGATCGTTTTATTCTTCCCGGACAGGGATTTTTTTAATGCGTCCAGCGAACGGGTGTAGTTGTAGAAATCCGCCTTGTCCTCCGTGTTGTAGGCCTCCTGCAGGATCTTCATATATTCCGCCTCGCCTTCCGCGATCAGGATCTCCGCTTCCTTTCTGGCGTCCGCCTTCATGACCGTGACATTTTTATCCGTTTCGTTCCGGATCTTCTGAGCCTCGGACTCGCCCTGCGCCGTATAGGACGCCGCGATGTTCTGGCGCTCGGAGATCATGCGGTCATAGACGGCCTCCTTGTTGTCGTCGGGGAGATCGAGCGATTTGATCTCCGCGGTGATCACTTCGATGCCGTAATCGCCGATATCAGAGTTGGCCTCATCCGTCAGCATCTGAGTCAGCTTCTCTCCGCGGGCCTCGATCACTTCATCCTGCGTCATCGAGGAAATGACATTTTTCAAAGCGTTATACACCGCCGCCTCAATGCGCTCCTCCGCCCTGGACTCGATCGCGTCAAGCGTCCGGATATATTTGGTCGGATCGGTCACCTTCCAGAGGACGTAGTTATCGGCGATCATGCTCTTCTTGTCGCGCGTGATCACGTCCGAGAGCGGCACGTCATAGAGCGTCGTTCTCTTGGAGATCGTCTGCACGTTCTGGATAAAAGGAACCTTGAATTTCAGTCCCGGCGTGTCCACGATCCGGACGATCCTGCCGAACTGCCGAACTGCCGCGTACTCGTTGGGCTGCACGGCATAAGGAGATGCCGCGATCAGGATCACGGCCGCAGCCGCGATGATCACGATGATGATATTCCGTATCATTCCCTTCATGACGCGTCCTCCTCCTTTCCCGATACCGTCCCGGCAAAGCTTTCGAGCGGGTACACGGTCTGCGTATTGCCGTCGTCGAAGATGACTTTCGCATCCGGCAGCACTTCTTCGATCGTCTCATAGAACATGCGCTGTTTCGTGATCAGCGGGTTCAGGCGGTACTGCTCATACATGGCATTGAACCGGGCCACCTGTCCTTCCGCC
>CACXFK010000082.1 GCA_902766945.1 uncultured Lachnospiraceae bacterium
CGGCGGATCGCAGAATTGCACATTGGAAAGCAGCTTCGCTGCTGTGCAATTCGCGCACGATTCCTCTTCGAGAATCGTGATTTACTTATGTTCGTAGTGTCCGGCTACTTTCTTCAGGGTCTCGATGATCGGCAGGTGCTGCGGACATACCTCCTCGCACTGTCCGCACCCGATGCAGTCGCTTGCCTTCCCGAATTTTTTCGTCAGATTCGCGTAGTTGGTAAAATTGATGGTCCAGCCCTTTTCCTTCAGATCCTCCCGCATATCTTCATTATACAGTGAGAAGTATCTGGGGATGGCGATCTTCATCGGACAGCCTTCCGTGCAGTAGGAGCATCCCGTGCAGGGAACCACGGTCCGGCTGTTGACGATCTCCGCCGCGCGGTGGCAGAGGGCAGTTTCTTCTTCCGTGAGCGGGACAAACTCCTTCATCGTGGAAATGTTGTCTTCCATCTGTCCGAGCGTACTCATACCGGACAGCACGAGCATGACGTTCGGAAGGCTTGCCGCAAAGCGGATCGCCCAGCTGGGGACAGAGGCGGAAGGATCTTTCTCCCGAAACAGCGCCGCGGCTTCTTCCGGCAGACGGGCCAGCGTGCCGCCCTTGACCGGTTCCATTACGATCACAGGTTTCTTATGCTTCTCCGCGACTTCATAGCACGCCCGCGACTGAACCCACTCGCTTTCCCAGTCGAGATAATTGATCTGAAGCTGGACAAATTCCATCTCGGGATGCTTCGTCAGGATTTCGTCAAGAAGTTCCGGCGTGTCATGGAATGAGAAGCCCGCATGGCGAACCAGTCCCGCAGCCTTCTTTTCAAGCAGCCAGTTGAAACAGTCGTACTTTTCATATTTTCCGAGCATACCGGCTTCGATGCCGTGCAGAAGATAATAGTCAAAATAACCGGCACCGGTTTTTTCCAGCTGCTCTTTAAAGATCTGATCCCGGTCCTCGAACGAGTGGATGAACCCGGCATGCAGCTTCGTGGCCAGCGTAAAGGACTCCCTGGGATGTCTCGCGACGAGAGCCTCTCCGGCAACGCGCTCGCTGGCAAATCCGTTGTACATCCAGGCTGTATCAAAATAAGTGAATCCGTTTTCGAGGAACAGATCGATCATCTTGGAAACCTGCTCCACATCTACGGCGGCATCGTTGGAAGGATCGGTCAGCGGCATGCGCATCAGGCCGAATCCGAGTTTCTTCTCCGGTTTAAACTGCATTTTTTTAATCCTCCTTTTTGTGTCCCGGCAGCGCGCTCTGCCTGCACTGCTTCTCTTGTTGCTCTGTCAGTTCTTCTGTCGTTCTTCTGCCATTTCTTCTGTCGTTTCTTCTGCCGTTTTTTGTCGTTTCCTTCTGTCGTTTCTTCTGCCCTATTCTGCTGTTTCATGAAACCGGCCCGTTATGCGCTCCACAAGTCTTTCATTTACCGGGAGGAAGATCCCCGCAACCGGTCCGACGAGGAACGCGCAGATCAGCGTCCCGACCCCGAAAGTGCCTCCGAGGAGATAGCCGGTCACGACAAAGCCGATGTCGACAAGGATCCGCACAATACTGAATTTCTTTTTCAGCTTGTCGCTGATCACGATCGCGACCAGGTCGTTCGGGCCGGTCCCCGCATCGGACTTGATGACGATCGTCATGCCGTAGGCCAGGATCGCGCAGCCGGCCGCGAGCACAAGGATGCGCGCCATAACCGGCAGGGTCTGAATCGACAGCGGCTCGAGAAGCCCGGTAAAGAAATCAATGATGGGTCCGCCGCAGACCATGCAGAGCACGGTCCCGATCTTGATATAGCTCCTGTCCTCGACAAGGAGAACCGCGATGATCAAAACGGAAACCGCGATATGGACCCGCCCGTGTGTGAGGAAGGCTGATCCGCTGATTCCGTACAGCGTCCGCAGCAAGCCCTGGATCAGCACGTTAAACGGATCCGATCCCAGTTCCGCGAGCAAAAACAGCGTGACGCCCAGATGCGCAATCGTAAGGCCGATCATCAGGATGATCACCCGGACGATCCATTCCTGCACCGATCTCTTCATACCTTCCCCTTTCATGTCCGGAAATGCGGGATGCCCATTTTCTCCGACGTCAGAATCCCGCTGAACTGAGCCACCTGAAAACGCTCTGTGAACAGCAGGCACTTGCACATAAACAGATAATATACATTCAGCCCGCAGCCGTTCATCGTCTCATAGTTCGCCTGCCCCTTCGCCAGTATGAAATCCGCTTCTTTCAGAAGCGACGCGGCCTCTTCCGAGATGTCCGAAAGAAGCGTGCCTTCAATCGCAGATCCGTTTCCGATCACGGGCACGACAGCGGTCAGAGCGACCTGCTCCGCATCCTCCATCGTCGCGTCATTTCCCTTCGTGGACTCGCGCACAAGCGCCGTTATCTTAAGTGACGGGTTCAGGCGGAGCATCTCTTCGATGAGCAGCTTGTCCATCACGATCTCGCCGCAGTTGTCCGTTACGTAGACCGCTTGTTTCGCTCCGCGGATCTCGTTCCGGAACCGCTCATAAACTGCCCCGTCCAGTTGGATCTCCTGCGTTTTTTCGAGTAGTTCCGCGAGCTTTTCTTCTTCGACCCTGGCGAGCGCCGAAAAATCAATAAAATTCCCCGTCAGCGCATACCGGACCGCGAGTCCCAGCGGATCCTCCGCTTCCTTAAGCTTCTCCCTGACCGGCCCGGCATATGTTAACATAAGTTCGTTAAAATGCCGCTTGATCCCTGTAAAATC
The DNA here is from genome assembly GCA_902766945.1 of uncultured Lachnospiraceae bacterium. Lineage (GTDB taxonomy): Bacteria > Bacillota > Clostridia > Lachnospirales > Lachnospiraceae > Chordicoccus. The sequence goes on from CACXFK010000082.1 coordinate 2,739, forward strand.
GGGATCCTTCTCATGGAACAGTTCTTTTCTGAGCTGCTTGATTTTGAAAGCGGCTCCCGGCGCCGTCGCTCCTTCTTCACAGGCGTAAGCCAGGACAGCCTCCCTGTAGGATGTGATCACGTCTTCCGGGGTGCCCTCAGGAAAGCGGTCGATATTTTTGTTTATGATACACTGTCTGCACTCGTTTTGCATGCATTCTCTCCGTAGAAGCTGCGCTGTGACAGCTGTGTGGGTTCATGGTCAATCAAAATATCCGTAAGAGATCGTCGAAACCTTGGGCACTGCATCTTCGACATTGACATAATTGATGACGTTCTGAAGATGCCCGTCTTTTGCGCGGGTGTGAAGATAGTTATTCGGTGGTGCAAACAGGTAGATAAATGCGGACTTTTCACTCATGAGGCCGTCTATGTCCGCAAGCTGGACAACCTGGCTCGCGCACGCTGCGCGCTTTCCATTTTTTCATGACCGCTCCTTCAAAACCTCTTTGCCGATTTTCCCTGTCATATGTTCAATCGTGATCTCGATGCAGCACAGGCACTGCTGCCGGATCGCGTCCTCGGTCTCCTGAAGATACAGATCCTCAAATCCCGCCGAGTACTTTGCGCCGACCGCGTTGGCTGCCTGACGAAGTTCCTCGTCTGTACTCAGGATCCTCGCTCTCCCAAATGCGATCACGCTCGAGAACTTAGTCGTGCGCTCTTTCGGCATGATCTCGTCGCGGTCGATCACCGTAAATGAAACTTTCGGATTCTGCCTGACCGCATCCACCTTGTGTCCCGTCTTCGCGCCATGAAACACGATCCGCCCGTGACAGCCGTCCCCGTCCTCAAGATAGGCAAAGCTGAGCGGGACCGTGTATGGGTATCCGTTGTCCCCGATCACGCCGAGCACGCCCGACGTCGCCCTTTTTAAAATGTCTCTGCATTCCTCCTCCGGGATCTGCTGTTTCGCCCGGCGCATGTCTCTCCATACTTCCATAGTGCCCTCTCTTCCCTTAAGTACCCCCTGAATACCGGAACGGACAGCCCTCTTTGATCACGCCGCATCTTCAAAAGCAGCGCATGCCTGTTCACGTTTTTTTATTATACTTCTTTCGAAAACGCGTGTCGACTCACTTTACACTTCCCTCATTCATGATAAAATAATAAATCATATTGATATCTGCAGAGTACATGTTCAGGAGGAACGTATGGGAAACAGCAAAATCATGCCCGGTATCGGAGGCGAACACTACATTCCGTACAGTGAGCGGACGGGCGACGAGGCTGTCGTTTATTTCACAAGAGATCTTTCGGCGGCCGGACTCAGGAAGCTGTATGAAAAGGTAAATGACGGCATCACCGGAAAAGTAGCCGTAAAGCTGCACACAGGCGAGAAAAACGGACCGAACATCATCCCCCGCGAGTGGGTGAAGGAGCTTCTCGCCGCGGATCTTCCGGATGCGACGATCGTCGAGACAAACACTTTTTACGTCGGCGACAGGGACACAACGGAAAAGCACCGCGAGACGCTTAAGGTAAACGGCTGGACATTCTGCCCGGTCGATATCATGGACGAAGAGGGCACCACGATGCTGCCGGTAAAAGGCGGCAAGTGGTTCACGGAGATGTCGGTCGGAGATCACATGACCCGCTATGACTCGCTCGTCGCGCTGACGCATTTTAAGGGACACGTCATGGGCGGCTTCGGCGGATCCAACAAAAACCTCGGCATCGGATGCGCGGACGGCAAGATCGGCAAAGCCATGATCCACGCCGGAAAGAAGGACTACAAAGAATCGGAAGCGTGGAGCGTTCACGAAGAAGAACTCATGGAGCGCATCGCCGAGTCCACCAAGGCGACCGTCGATTATTTTGAAGGGCACATCACGTTTATCAATGTGCTCCGCAACATGTCCGTTTCCTGCGACTGCGAAGGCACGGCCGCGGCCCCGGTCGTGACGCCGAACATCGGCATCCTCGCTTCGACGGATCTGCTCGCCATCGACCAGGCGTCCGTGGACCTCGTCTACGCTCTTGAGCTCGATGACCGGCACGACCTGGTCGAGCGCATCGAGACGCGGCACGGCCTGCGCCAGCTTTCCTACATGAAGGAGCTCGGCATGGGGCATGACAAGTACCGGCTCATCGATACGGACAACGGAGACGTCCCCGTTTCCCTGAAGGACGCGGTCAAGGACGTCGTGCCGTTCCAGGGATGATGATCAAACGCTGTTATTAAGGAATGAAACTCATATAAAAAGAACATCAGCCGGATCCTTCACATAGCGGATCCGGCTGATCTCTTTTTCAGGCTGTTCTTCCAGCCTCTTTATTCTGTTCTTCACCAGCAGACGGCGGACTCGAGTACGCGGACAAAAGCCTCCAGCCCCTCACGGTCCGTCTGCGAAAAACGGCCTTCCCGAGGGCTGTCCAGATCCAGCACTCCCATGATCTCACCATTTACATGGATCGGCACCACGATCTCCGACCTGGACGCGCTGTCACAGGCGATATGGCCCGGGAACGCATGCACATCCTCAACGACCACGGTCTCGTCCCGCTCCCATGCGGTTCCGCACACGCCTCTGCCCCGCTGAATATGAATGCATGCCGGCTTGCCCTGAAACGGCCCCAGCACGAGCATACCGCTGCGCACGAGATAGAACCCCGCCCAGTTCAGGTCAGGGAGGGTGTGCCAAAGAAGAGCGGACGCATTTGCCAGAACCGGCAGGAAATAAGCATCCGTTTCCATCAGGGAGGCCATCTCCGCGGCCATCAGTTCATACATGCCGGCCGTCCCGGCCTGATCCGCTGCACTCATAGTCTGTCTCCGTTCTCACTTTCGTCCTGTCCGGTCCCGCTCTCATCCTGTCCGGTCCCGCTCTCGTCCTGTCCGGTCCCGCTCTCGTCCTGTCCGGTCCCGCTCTCGTCCTGTCCGGTCCCGTCATCGCTCCCTACGCAGCGCGATGCCTCATCCAGATCGCAAGCCCGCACAAACACTTTCGATCCGCCGAGTCCCGGAAGATGGACACCGATCGAGCCGTCCAGCTTATAGCAGGGAATGCCGGCCTCGCCAAGAAGCTGCACCGCAAGTGCCGCTTCGATCTGATTCGGGTAATATCGGAACAGTTTCCAGCTTGTATCATACAAGGATTCCGGTTTCACCATCTCACGTTTCCTCCGTTTCCCGTAAGGTCCGGGGGATGCCCTTTTGCAAAAACCTCTTTACATCTGGCTCCTGACGATCCGGTACTCGTCGCCGGCCCGGTAGTACGGGCACTGCCTGTAGCGGCTCTCGAGCAGACGGTAACAGTCGTCCTCATCCATCTGCACCGAGCAGACATAATCGTCATAGTCCTCGTCATAAGCCTGATAGGCGCACTGTTCGCATAAGTTTCCGTTATCCATGACGGCCTCATGTCCTCCTGTGCATCATATAGTAAGTCCTCATCCGTTCTGTGTCCACCTCCACGAGCGAACCCTTCCCGAACAGGCCGGCCCGGCTCTCCAGATGGTGGAGAAATTCATGCCGGAGCGTTTCGCGGATCCTGATCCGGTATGCGCTCTCGTCCGCGTCTCCGAGCGCGGCTTTAAAAGAGCCGTAATAAAGAACGATCTGCTTGCCAAAAACGGGATCTATTGAATAGATCCCGAGAATGTACAGATCGTCGGCCACCCGGCCGGGATGGAGCAAAGCGTTCGGATCCGTGAGGACGCCTCCGTTCAGATCCTCAAGCACGTAGGACGGAAGCAGATCCATCTCCTCCCCGGCAATGCGGGCGAACTCATCATAATTCATTTGAGAATTTCAGAAGACCGCCTGCAATCCAGCCGAATCCGGCGGTTTCGCCCGTCACGATGACTTCATACCAGTCGATGCCGTCGGCGTTGATCACATTGCCCGTTGCGGGGAACTGTCTGCCGTTTACGGCCTTAAGCATGATCGGTCCGCTGAGGCTCGGCAGCTCTCTGACATTGGCGTAGCCGTATTCTTCCGAATCATTGAACACGGTAACGGCTGATCCGCCTGTCACGCCTTCAAGATGCTCATCCTGTAATTTCTTCATCTCACTCATTTTTCATTTCTCCCTTCATTAAATCACGGCCGTCATTCCTGATGTCCTCTTGCGCAGCCGCATTGTTTTTTGTTTTTTCATGTCTCTACTATATCAGATAATTTATCACACGAATATCATAAAAAGACTCACACCGTCACGTCGTTGATCCAGACACCTTTTTTCATCAGGACAAAGCCGATGACGCACTTGACGCCTTCGAGCAGCTGCACGATCAGGAAGATCATCAGGATCGGAAGACGGGTCCGGTATATCAGGAAGAGGGCGGCCGGAACCGAGACGACCCATCCCCAGCAGGAATCGAAGAAAAAGGTCAGGACCGTCTTTCCTCCGGACCGGAGCACAAAATAGGCGGCATTGACAAAGGCATACAGCGGCATACAGACCGCCGCAATCAGGATCAGCCCGGTCGCCAGATTCCGGATCTCCTCTGACGTGTTGTAAATGAGCGGGAACACACCGGAAACAAGCGCGAGAAGGCCTCCGAAGATCACGCACAGTCCGACCGAAAACCAGGTCAGAAGCCAGGCGTCCTGTCTGACTTCCCCCACGTCCTTGTTCTTCATGCCGAGTTCCTGCCCGATGATGATGCCGATCGCATTTCCCATCGCGATAAACGCCACATTGAACACGTTGCTGATCGTCCTCGATATATTGAACGCCGCGATCACCGACAGGCCGCGCACCGAATAGATCTGGGTCGTCAAAGCCTGGCAGGCGGACCAGAGCGTCTCATTGAGAAGCAGCGGCGTTCCCTTGACCGCGCAGCTCCTGATCAGGGCGGCCGGGATGCGGAAATTCCTGAAGAGGCCTGCCGCGAAGGGATATTTTCCCGTATGCGCGTGCACATATACAGCCAGGCAGAGGAACTCCACAATTCTCGAGATCACGGTCGCAATCGCCGCGCCGGTCACGCCGAGTGCAGGCGCTCCAAACTTTCCGTAAATCAGGATATAGTTCCCGACCAGGTTGATGCAGACCGCGATGAGGCTGGCCGCCATCGGCAGGAGCGTCTCCCCGGTTGATCTCAAAGTAACGGAATAGGCCTGCGTCAGCGCGATCGGGATCAGCCCCGCGAACATCACGGTCAGGTAGGAAACCGCATGCAGCTCGGTGGCGTCCGCCCTTCCGATCCCGCCGTCCTCCGTCAGAAACAGTGTGATCAGATCCCTGCCCGCAAAACGGAAAACCAGGAATCCGACCGCGGCGATCAGGAGTGAAACGACGATCTGAAGCCGGAATGTGTCCCGGACGCCTGTCGTGTCTCCTTTGCCGGTATATTGAGCGGTAAAAATGCCGATGCCGGAGAGCCCCCCGAAAAGCATCAGCATCCACACGAAGATCAGCTCATTTGCGACAGCAACGCCGGACATCGGATCCGTCCCGATCCGCCCGACCATGATATTGTCCAGCATGCTGACAATATTGGTGATCCCGTTCTGGATCATGATCGGAACCGCGATCAGAAGAGCTCTCTTCAGATACCCTGTATTGATTTTATGCCTCATCGTATCAGTCTTGCCTCCGTCAGCAAACCGGCCTTAAAAGGCCGGTATCGATGTGTAAAAGATGCGCCATTTTCCTCAAGGATGAATCAGGACTCCCGCAAACAGCATCATGAGCGGCATCAGTACGATGGAAAAGATCGTGCTGTGCGTCACGGTTCTGCAGGCATAGACATAGTCCGCGCCGCAGATCTGGGAATAAACGGCCACATTGGCGCCGACTGAAGCGGAGGTCGCGATGGCGATCGTCATTTTCATATTGTAACTGACCGGCATGAACGACAGCACGAGGATCGTGGCGGCCGGTATCACGACCAGTCTTACGAGGGTCACGGCGTACAGGCGCTTGGACGTGAACTGGTCGATCAGGCTTGACTGGGCCAGATAGACGCCGAGCACGATCATCGCCATCGGGGCATTGAGTGAGGCCACGCCGCTGATGCAGTTGGAGAGCACCGGCGGAAGGGACGTCCCGGCGCCGCTTACGAACAGGAGAAAGCCGCAGATCGCGGCAATCACGATCGGGTTCGTCAGAAGCTTCCTGAGCGAGAGCCCATCCCCCGCCTGCGCCGGAGACCTGCCCGCTTTCCTCAAAAGTCCCATGCCGTATGTCCACTGCACGAGGTTGTACCAGATCAGGACGCCCACCAGATAAAAGAGGCCTTCGTCGCCGATCGCCGCCTTGACGAGCGGGATGCCGATGAAGCCGGCATTTGAAAACGTCGCCGCAAAGCGGTCCACATACGCATTTCGGAAAAACAGCGCCGAGATCACGACGGCGATCATGATCGAAAGAAGCCCCAGGACAAAGCTGATGCCGAAGAGCCTCAGCCGCTCAGACGAAAAGTCCGTCATGAAGCTGTTGAGAATCGTAGAGGGTATGACGACATAGGCCAGAAGCCCCGCGAAAGAGCGGCTGCCTTCCTGTGTAATGATGCCGGTTTTATAAAGCAGAAAACCGATCAGCATATAGAGCGACATGACCAGGATCTGCTGAAGTATGATAAGTGCCATTGATTTCCTCTGCTTGCTTATGAGCGCTGTTGCCTGCCATGAAAACAGGCCGGTCGTCCGCCGGCCTCATCGTCAGGTATTGTAGCATATTCTTTCCGTTCCATCCATAGGCTGCGGTGGGTTAAGCAGCCTTAACGGGGTCTGACCCCGTTAGTCTCCTTGAACGGGGTCAGACCCCGTTAAGGCCTGCTTCTCCCCGTAAAGCCAGTCGTACTGATCCTCGTCCAGATCGAACAGCCTGCAGACGGCGCCGCGCCCGAGCGCGTCCGCCGGAGGCATCGCGGGGCCGGCTTTGCCGTCCTTGAGGCAGATCACGGTGTCGGCGAATTTGCGCGTGAGCTCGATCTCGTGCATCGAGATCAGCACCGCCGTCCCCCGCTCGCGCACCATCTTCATCAGCACCTGCAGGAGCTCCAGCTTGTGCCGGATATCGAGAAACCCGGTCGGCTCATCCATGATCAGCACCTCCGGTTCCTGACAGATCGCCCTCGCCAGCAGCACCCGCTGCCGCTGCCCATCGCTGATCCGGTTGAAATCCCGGTCCTTCAGTTCGAAAACATGCGCCGTCTCAAGCGCCTGCCGGATCACGTCCCGGTCATGCGCCGTGAGCCGCCCCATAAAACCGGTATACGGAAACCGTCCGACGCTGACCACGTCCTCGCAGGTCATGAGCTCGGGATCCACCCGCTCCGTCATCATAACCGACATCACCGAAGCGATCTCCCGCTCCGACATAGTTCCAAGGCCGCGCCCTTTCAGAAAGACCCGCCCGCTCACCGGCGGGAGCTGCCCCGCGAGCGTTTTTAAAATGGTGGATTTCCCGGATCCGTTCGGTCCGATGAGCGCCGTGATCCCGCCCCTTCGCAGTTCCAGATTCAGTCCGCTCACCACCGCTTTCCCGTCATATCCGGCGCAGAGATCCTCTGCGGATACAAGCACGTCCATATCAAACCCTGCCCCCTCTTCTCCTCAGCATCGTCCAGATCACGACCGGCGCGCCGAACACAGCCGTCACCGAACTCAGATTGAGCTCCGTAGGCGCAAACATCGTCCTCGCTATGAGATCCGCGAACAGACAGAACACGCCGCCCCCGAGAAAACACCCCGGTATCATCACGTGCGGCTTTGTCGTCCTGAACAGTCCCCGCATCAGGTGCGGAACCGCGATCCCGACAAACGAAACCGGTCCCGCGTAAGCCGTCACCAGCGCCGACAGCACGCTTGAGAGCAGGATCAGCTCGACCCGGAACCGCTTAACATTGACGCCGACACTGACAGCATAGCGCTCTCCCAGCTGATACGCCGTGATCGGCTTTGAAAGCAGAAACGCAAGAAGCAGGGAAATGCCGCCGAGCGACGCCATAACGCCCACATGACTCCAGTTTGAGCCGGAAAAGCTCCCCATGGACCAGTTATGCAGATTGACGATATTGCTGTCATCCGCAAAAGACACCAGAAAATCCGTGACCGCGGAGCAGACATATCCGATCATGATGCCGCAGATGACAAGCACCGACATCTTCTTCACCCGTCCCGAAATCACGAGAATGATCAGCATGGACATAAGCGCCCCGATAAAAGCAGCTCCGATCATCGCCGCCGAATGCAGCGTGCGCCCCGCCACCATACTGCCGATCATCACGATCGAAAGGACTAGCTTCGCTCCGGATGAGATCCCAAGGACAAACGGTCCTGCGATCGGATTGGCAAAAAAAGTCTGCAGCAGAAAGCCGGACACGGCGAGCGCGCCGCCAAGTATCAGCGCCGCAAACATCCGCGGCATCCGGATCTCCCATATGATGCTCCCGTAGGTTCCGGAGGACGGTCCCTCACGAAGTGTCTTTAAGATCTCAGCAAGCGGCAGAGGGACGCTTCCGATCGTCAGATTCAGATACAGAAGCACCGCCAGAGCCGCCGCCAGAATCAAAAATCCTGCTTGAAATCGCTTTGTTCTTCCCATCATCAAGTCAACCTGTGAAAATAACCGAGCCCGCTGCCGTCTCCCGCGCTCCCGCAGATGATCTCATGCATCTCCAGGATCATATCCGCGACCGCCGAGGACTCCTGAAACATATTCTTGCCCGTACACCAGACGTCTCCGTTTCGGACCGCCTTAAAGCGCCCGAAGATGCCGTTCATCCCGGTCAGTTCGTCCATCCTGTACAGCTCGCCGCTGATGGAACTGTTATAGATCAGGATGTCCGCGTCCCCGGCCGCCTCCACGAACGCTTCCATCTCCATATTCATCGTCGACAGCATATTGTCCTCGCCGTCCGCCGTCTCGAGAAAATACGCGCCTCCCGCCATCGCAATCATCCGGCTCACATAATCTCCCGGCTTCCGGACAACCGGCTGCCCGCTGGAATTGA
>CACXFK010000083.1 GCA_902766945.1 uncultured Lachnospiraceae bacterium
GACGCACTATGATGAACTGGCTCCGGGCCTTGTCCGCGACACATCCAAGTGCATCCTCTGCGGACGCTGCATCGCCCGCTGCTCCAACGCGCACGGACTCGGCATCCTCGGGTTCGAGAACCGTGGATTCAGAACGTTTGTCTCCCCGGCGGAGAACAGAAGTTTTGCGGATTCTCCGTGTATCCAGTGCGGCCAGTGCGTGAACGTCTGCCCGACCGGCGCTCTGATGGAACACTCGGAGATCGACAAGGTCGACGCAGCGCTTAAGTCCGGCAAGCATGTCGTCGTACAGGCAGCTCCGGCTGTCCGCGCGGCACTCGGCGAAGAGTTCGGCTATCCGGTCGGCACACCGGTCACCGGCAAGATGATCGCGGCGATGAGACGTCTCGGCTTTGAGCGCGTTTACGACGTCAACTTCGGCGCTGACCTTACGATCATGGAAGAGGGCACAGAGCTCCTCGGCCGTCTGAAGAACGGCGGCACGCTTCCGATGATCACATCCTGCTCACCCGGCTGGGTCAATTATGCGGAGTACAACTACGGCGATCTTCTGCCGCATCTGAGCTCCTGCAAATCCCCGCACCAGATGCAGGGCGCTGTGATCAAGTCTGTCTGGGCCGAATCCATGGGCTATGCTCCGGAAGACGTCTACGTCGTATCCGTGATGCCCTGCGTGGCCAAGAAGTTCGAGAAAGAGAGAGAGCAGCTCAAAGTAAACGGCATCGCGGACGTGGATGCTGTAATCACGACCAGAGAGCTCGCCAGAATGATCCGCCGCAGCGGTATTCTTTTCAACCGTCTGCCGGATGAAAACTGGGATGCCGATATCATGGGCGAATACAGCGGCGCCGGCGTCATCTTCGGCGTAACCGGCGGCGTTATGGAAGCGGCTCTCCGTACCGTCTATCATGTACTGACGGGCGAAGAGTACGGCCCGATCGAGTTCAAGGAAGTGCGCGGCCACGACGCCGGCATCCGCGAAGCGACGATCGATATCAAGGGCACAGCCGTCAACGTGGCGATCGCTTCCGGCATGAAGTCCGCGAAGGTCCTCCTCGATGAGATCCGTGAAGGAAAGTCCAAGTATCAGTTCATCGAGATCATGGGCTGCCCGGGCGGCTGCATCAACGGCGGCGGCCAGCCATACATCAGGCCGTCCCTGATGCCGAACGAGGATGACGATATCCTTGACACTTACAAAGAGAAGAGAGCGCAGGCCCTTTACTCTGAAGATGAGCGCCAGACGATCCGTCAGTCCCACAACAATCCGGACATCATCGCCCTTTATGAGAAGTATCTCGGCGAGCCGAATTCCCACAAGGCTCATGAGCTGCTTCACACCAGCTATGCGGCCCGCGAAGGCTTTAACGAAATCTGAAAACGCTGTTGACAAATCGGAACACAGCAGTTAAAATTCGTTCTCAACAGCATATAAATGCGATGACGGCACTATGCGAGTTGTCAACCACTACAGAGAGCCGGCGGCTGGTGAGAGCCGGAGTGAGTGCAGCAAGCAGTCTCATGCCAGAGCAGATTTCCTGAAGGGTTCACTGTGTAGGGAAGTCCGGCAGGCCCCGTTACCATGGCCAGGTACTTGATTGAGTACCGATGAGCGGCTGTGCTTACAGCACGGCAATCCGGGTGGTACCGCGATTTGATTTTGCATCATGTCGTCCCGGAGGTTCGGACGGAAGTCCCAAAGAACCTCCGGGACGATTTTTTGTGTCATAGGACATTCCTCCGGATTTCCGGAGAGAAGCAATGAGCAGCAACATACCATTCAATCCGGAAAGAGAGGAGAACCGGCATGAAAACGATGAAACTGATCGACATGACACTCAGGGAGGGTTTCGCGATCCGCGGCCGTGAGCTGACCTTCAAAGAGAAGCTTGAGATTGCCAGAAGCCTGGACCGTCTGAAGGCGGACACGATCGAACTGGCTCCGATCTCCGGCAGCAAGGCGGATCAGCTCGCCAACCGGACGATCGCGTCGATGGTCGCGACCCGCATCTCGGCCGCCGTGGATATCTCGGCGGGCAATATCGAGGAAACCTGGGAGAGCGTGAAGACAGCCAGGAAGCCGAAGCTCAATCTCCTTGTCCCGGTTTCAACCGTACAGATGGAGTACATCTGCCACAAAAAAGCACCTGCGATGCTGGATCTGATCCGGGAGCAGGTGAAGGCGTGCCGCTTCTTCTCGGAAAATGTGGAGTTCACCGCGATTGACGCAACGCGCGCGGAATCCGCATTTCTGTATGACGCGATCCATGCCGCGATTGAAAGCGGCGCGAATAAGATCACGCTGTGCGACACGGCCGGCATCATGATGCCGGATGAGTTCGGCGCATTTGTGGCCGCGGTCCGAAAGAACGTCCCTGCCCTTGAAGAAATCGAGCTGTACGTGCAGATCAGCGATGAGATGCATATGTCCGTGGCCTGCTCTGCGGCGGCGATCGTACAGGGCGCGACCGGCGTCAAGTGCACGGCGGTCAGGAGCGGGTATCCGACTCTTGAGGAAATGGCTCATTTCATCCAGATTAAAGGAGCGGATCTGGACCTGAATACGCAGGTCCGTGTGACGGAGCTGCACAGGACCGTCAGCCAGCTCGAGAAGATCCTGATGCCGGCCGAGGAACAGGAATCCAGATTTGCCAATATTGCGCTCGGCGACATTTCCAATGTGTGCCTTGATAGAAACGATTCGATCGGTGAGGTCATAAACGTGGTGCGGCAGCTCGGATATGATCTGTCGGACGAGGACAATTCAAAGGTCTACGAAGCATTCCGCCGCGTTGCCGCAAAGAAGCATTTCGTCGGCACAAAAGAGCTTGACGCCATCGTGGCGAGTGCCGCCATGCAGGTCCCGCAGGCCTACCGGATTCAGAACTATGTGATCAACAGCGGCAATGTGATTACCGCGACAGCCAATATCCTGCTCGAGAGAGAGGGAGAGACCAAGCGCGGCGTCGGGATCGGAGACGGACCGATCGATGCGGCTTTCCAGGCAATCGAGCAGATCGTCGGCCATCATTATGAACTTGACGACTTCCAGATCCAGACCGTCACGGAGGGACGGGATGCGATGGGCAGCGCGCTCGTGAAGCTGCGCGCGAACGGAAGGGTGTATTCCGGAAACGGCATCTCGACCGATATCATCGGTGCGTCCATCCGTGCCTATATCAGCGCGCTGAATAAGATCATTTATGAAGAAAGCTGATCAGGGGAGGTACTTGCTGTGAAATTGTCCTATTCAATCGAAAACTGGAAGAACATGAGCTGGGATGAGTATACGGAAGTGGCGGAAGCGACCCGTATGGCCGGCATCGACCTCTATGACGTGGCGGGGGCCGCTTTTCGGGGAAAGAGCAGCCCGACCAATCCCGAGCTGGCCGCTTCTTCGAGGCGGTCGCTGATGAACCGGGATCTTTCGGTCAGCTGTGTGGGCCTTGTGTCCGACCTCATGGACGACGCAGTGATGGCGGAAGCGGCGGAGGCCGCCGAGGCCGCCAACAATCTCGGCGCGGCCTGCCTGATCGTCCGTGCGGAAACAGAGGATACCGAAGCCCACGCGGAGCGCATCCGGGATCTCATGGCGCTCATCGCCGAAAAGCCTGTGACGCTCCTCGTCGAAACAGCCGGGCCGTATGCGGACACCGCAAAGCTCCGCGACCTGCTGAACCGCTTCTCGGATGACCGTCTTGCGGCCGCCTGGAATATGTATGAAAGCTGTTTCGCGGGAGGCGAGGACGCGGAGACGACGATCACGAATCTCGGCGCGTATGTGCGGCATGTCCTTCTTCACGACTACCGCGTCGCGGACGGAAAGGCAGTCCCGGAGCTGCTCGGAGACGGCGTCCTTCCGATGGAAGATCTGATGAATGCGCTCCGCTCGGTGAACTACGACGGGTTTATCTCCCTCAAGTGGGATCCGGAGTGGATCCCCGAGATCGCGGACGCGGAGATCATCCTGACGCATTTTGCAAATGTGATGCGCAGGTATGAGAGCACGCGGCTCGGCAAAAAGCATCTGTATTACAGCAACCGCCATGTAGGAAAGTACGTCTGGAAGAAGGGCACCCTGATCGACAAGACATTTCCGCAGGTGCTGGATACGATGGTTCAGGAATTTCCCGACCAGCTCGCGATCAAATATACGACGCTCGACTATACGCGCACGTACAGCGAGTTCAGGGACGACGTGGACGAGTATGCCCGCGTGCTGATCTCCCTCGGCGTAAAAGCCGGCTCCAAGGTGACGATCTGGGCCACCAACGTGCCGCAGTGGTTCCTGACCTTCTGGGCGACCACCAAGATCGGCGCGGTCCTTGTCACGATGAACACGGCGTATAAAATCCATGAAGCGGAGTATCTGCTCCGCCAGTCGGATACGCACACGCTGGTCATGATCGAGGGCTACCGGGACTCCAACTATAAAGAGATCATTCAGGAACTCTGCCCGGAGCTCCGGGATAAAAAACCGGGCGAGCCGCTTCACAGCAAGAAGCTGCCGTTTCTCAGGAACGTCATCACCGTCGGATTCCGTATGCCGGGCGGCCTGACCTGGGAAGAATCCCTGGAATATGCGTCCAGAACCCCGATGCAGGAGGTGCGGCGCATGGCGGCTGCGGTGGACGTCAACGACGTCTGCAATATGCAGTATACTTCCGGCACGACCGGATTCCCGAAGGGCGTGATGCTGACGCACTACAACATCGTCAACGACGGCAAGAGCATCGGGGACGGCATGGATCTGTCCACCGAAGACAGGATGATGATCCAGGTGCCGATGTTCCACTGCTTCGGCATGGTGCTCGCGATGACGGCGACGATGACGCACGGCGGCACGATCCTGCCGATCCCGTATTTCTCGCCGAAGTCGTCCCTGGCCTGCATTCACAACGAACACATCACGGCCTTCCACGGCGTTCCGACGATGTTCATCGCGATGCTTGAGCACCCCGACTTCGAGAAGACGGATTTCAGCCACATGCGGACCGGTATCATGGCCGGCAGCCCCTGCCCCATCTCCGTGATGCGGGACGTGGTTGAAAAGATGCACATGCCGGAGATCGTCATCGTGTACGGCCAGACCGAGGCGTCGCCGGGCTGCACGATGAGCCGCACGTCGGACTCGCTCGAAGTGCGCGTCACGACCGTAGGAAGCGCGTTCCCGGAAGTGGAGTGCAAGATCGTCGATCCCGAGACCGGCGAAGACTGCCCGGATGAGGTGATCGGTGAATTCGTGGCGCGCGGCTACAACATCATGAAGGGCTATTATAAAATGCCGAAAGCCACGGCAGCCGCCATCGAC
>CACXFK010000084.1 GCA_902766945.1 uncultured Lachnospiraceae bacterium
AATGGCACTTGACTCTATCAGAAAGGCAGTCGGCCCCGGTTTTCCGATCGACGTTCGAATCAGCGGGGATGAATTTATCGAGGGCGGTCTCACTCTGGACGACGGAATCCGGCTTGCGGAGCTGATAGATGACAAATGTGATCTTATCAATGTATCGGCAGGAATCCATGAAGATCTGGAGCTGTATCTCAGAACGCATCCGACCCAGTTTATGGAGAAAGGGCCGAATGTATACCTTGCCGAAGAAATCCGCAGACATGTGCATGTGCCGGTCTCAACAGTTGGCGGCATCGTTGATCCGGAAATGATGGAGGAAATAATAGCCTCCGGAAAAGCAGATATTGTAGAATTAGGAAGACCGCTTCTCGCGGACCCCTTCCTGCCGAACAAACTGCGGGACGGACGTTCAAAGGAAATTGTGAAATGTGTACGCTGCATGGGCTGTTTCGGCGACTCGCTGAAAACAGAATGCTCATCCTGTACGGTTAATCCTGTGATCGGAAACGAATATAATGAGTGGATTGCGAAAGCGCAGCCAACCACCCCGAAGAAAGTGATGATCGCGGGAGGCGGTCCCGCCGGAATGTATGCCGCTCTGACGGCTGCGGAACGCGGCCATGATGTCACACTCTATGAGAAAAAGGACAGGCTCGGAGGGGCGCTTGAATTCGCGAAATATGTGGACTTCAAACGCGGTCTTTTTGATTTCAGTGAAGTTCTCGAGTACAAACTCAGGAAAAGTCCTGTTAAGGTGGTGCTTGAAACGGCCGTGACGAAGGAACTTGTGGAGAAAGAAGCCCCGGATATTCTTTTTCTGGCAACAGGGGCGGCACCTGTGGTTCCCCGGATTGAAGGAATTGACGGAGAAAATGTAATCATCGCGGAGGACGTATATGGAGCGGAGGAAAAGATCGGAGAGCAGATCATTGTTCTTGGAGGCGGCCTTGTCGGCTGTGAGACAGCGGCTCATCTCGGAAGAACAGGCAGACACGTTACCATAGTTGAGATGAGAGAAGACATAGCACTTGATTCCGACATTTTCTATCGGACGGCGGTGAAAGCGGAGCTCCGCAGGGATCAGGCAGTTGTGCTGACGAATGCTTCCGGAAGAAGAGTTACGGCTGAAGGATTAGTGGTAAAGCTTCAGGATGGAAGTGAGAAAATGCTTCCCGCAGACAGTATTATATGCGCCGCGGGTTACCGCGCGGATCAGAAGCTTTTTGAAGAACTGTGCTGCAGCGCTCCGGTTGTCCAGAGGCTGGGTGACTGCCGCCGGCCGGGCAAAGTCGCCTACGCCGTGCGGGATGCCCATTACATGGCGCTTGATATCTGATCGTGATCTACAAAAAGGAATGAATTCCCCATGCAGAGAATCTATGATATTGGAGAAATTCGAAAATATATCGCAAGATATCACCTGGAAGATATGATCCGGGAGATTGACCAGTTCGGAACGGACAGAGTGAGGCTCATTCTGCATAGCAAAGGGGAAAGCGTTCAATTTAATCCTGAACGGGATACTCTGGTATTTCTGGTAGAAGGATGTGTAAAAAACTGCGTATATACAGGAAACGGAAAAAAGCTGCTGCTGCATATCAGTGAGAATTTCGAGATGCTCCGTGATCTGGAGTTTCTGGGGATCAGGAACCCGGATATGGAGATAGAAACAGTCAGAGACTCTGTTTTTCTGGAGATAGACCTGAACGGCCTGAGGGACCAGCTGATGAGAGATCCGGTTTTTCTTTCGTCTGTTCTGTTACAGCTTGGCCAGAAGCTGGCGAAAACAACGGTAGCTCAGACGATGACCGCAGCCTATCCGCTCGAAAGCAGAATGAGCAGTTATCTGATTTATACGGCAGAACCGCGGGAGGACGGGGCACTCGTCTTCAACGAAAACCTGACAAATGTATCTGAACTTCTGGGGACAAGCTACAGACATCTTCTGCGAGTGCTGGAGCGATACGTACGTGAAGGAATTCTCGAGCATAAAGGCCGGAACTATATTATCAGAGATCTTGCGAAACTCCAGGAAAGAGCCAGTGATCAGCCTGTATACAGCGGATACGGCGCGAGTTCGGAAAGCTGGCATAAGAACAATGCATAAGACTTTCATCGGAAAGGAGTTGGAAAAATGTATCCATTTAATCGTACAGATCCGAAGAAGTTCGGACGATCGGTGTCTATCATCGGCGTCGGCTGTACTCCTTTTATGGAGACGCTGAATGACCCGGATACGGAAGGACTGACGGAAGGAGAGCTGTTTGGTCACGCTGCCATTATGGCAATGAAAGATGCCGGCGTAACACCAAAGGACGTTGAATTCTACTTTCACGGTCAGGCCTCGCCCCTTGGCGGATCCAATTATCTGACTCCCAATATGCAGGTGGCGGAATGGTTCGGCATGCGAGGAAAGGCATCCATGCATCACTCGGAGGCATGCTGTACAGGTTATTCGTCGGTTGAGATCGCTGCAATGGCGGTCGCTTCCGGGATGTATGATATTGTGCTGACCGGCTGCGTTGAGTTCGGTGACGCGATTGCGATACAGGGGAAGCCTTCGTATATCCGAGAGCATTTTTCGTTCGAAGCATTTCAGAAGTCGACGGAGTGGATGACCGACAACGCCTATTCAAGGCATCTGATGTTCAATTCGGGTCACGACGACACCGCGTGCTGGTATGCGGAGAAAACAGGCATCTCGGTGGATGAAATGGATAAGACGCTCTGCCAGCTCGCGATTGTAGCACGGAGAAACTCAAAACGAACGGAGCTGGCAATTGATCACCGCACCTATGACGAGGATGCGGAAGCGGCCGGTTATGACGATGTGATGGCCTATATGCAGTCTGATCATAATCCCAAGATCGGAGAGTATCAGCGCATTTCCGGCCTTGAGCATAAGTGTGACGGTGCTGCGGCGGCTGTTATCTGTGCGACGGATCTGGCAGATAAATTTACAAAGAATCAGCCGATAGAAATACTTGGAATCGGCAATTCTTCACTGGAGCTTTCCAATCCGAGACTGGAAGTCAGGTGTACTTATGAGGCAGCCCGTCAGGCTTTTCAGACGGCCGGGATTGACCCCTCGGAAATAGATCTTCTTTATGCCAATGACTTCGTAATCACTTCACAGCTTCTGGCGGCAGAGGCCAGCGGATATATTCCGGAAAATGAAGCGTGGAAGTATGTGATGGAGGGAAGAACCGCATGCGACGGGGACAAGCCGATCAATCCTAATGGAGGAAGAACCGGCTTCGGACATGCGCATGCCGCTTCGGGTCTTGCTGATGTCTATGATGCGGTCCTGCAGATGCGCGGAAAAGCAGGTGAACATCAGGTCGTCAGAACTCCGGAAACAGTATTTCTCCGAGGCTATGGCGGAGGACAGAATATCTGTAATCTTTTGCTGCGAACCAGGCGCTTTAGATGAGCGGGAGGAAATTGATATGGCTGAAGTTGTGGAACGGATTGTGAGCAGGTATTATCACGCACTTGAGGAAGGCAGGATACTGGGGCGCCGGTGCCCCGTCTGCGGAAATATCGAGTGGCCGCCTGTTTATGCCTGCAATGAGTGCGGATGCATGGATACGGAGTGGTACGAGCTGAGCGGAAACGGAGAAATCATGATATGTCTGGTTCCGACTGTTATGAGTTCAAGACCGGCCTACAGCGATCTGGAGCCTTACGGGTACTGTGCGGTAAAATGCGAAGAAGGTCCGGAACGAAACGTAATGGTTTTGAATGTCACGAAAAATAACGCGAAATATATCCGCGAACATCTTCCGTATCCCGTGCATATGGAAATTGTCGAAAGAGATGGTTATAAGACGGCGGTCTTCGCAATTGATCCGATCAAAGCAGACGGTTCTCCGGATCTTGAACTGATCGGAAAAAGGGAGAAGAAAAAGCTGGATACGGCGGATAAAGGGATGAACGGAAACAGAGGTCACGAGACGGCACAAGCTGATATCCCGGATGAACCGGAGACGGATCCGGAAATCTTTGAGGCACTTGCGAAAATCGTTGCGGACGCATACAGAGTTGATGTGTCGGAGATTACCCCTCAGACTTCCTTCGAGGGTGAATTTAAGGCATCGTCAATCGTATTCGTGGGAATCGTCGCGATGATTGAAGAGGAATTCGGCGTCTTTATGTCTATTACGGAAGCCTCCGGCAAGGGTACGGTCGGGAGACTGGCTGCGGCCATTCAACAGCTGCT
>CACXFK010000085.1 GCA_902766945.1 uncultured Lachnospiraceae bacterium
CAAAGTCTTCGCCGTCGAAATCGCCGTCTTCTCCGTCATATCCGGACTCGGTGCCTTCGTCTGCACTGCCGTCACTGCCGTTTTCAAATGCGATCAGGTCGTTTTCGGTTACAGGCATCCCTTCCTTGTAGGTATCCGACGGCACTGCGATATAATCGTCCGCCGTGAGGCCGCTTTCGACGATATATGTATCATCGTCTTCAGTGTAACCGCCCAGCACGACGGCGCGCTTCTCGAGGACGCCGTCTTTCTCGGCCCATACCCAGGCCTCCGCATCCGGGTCGTTGATGAAATTGGAGGACAGCCGGATCAGATCTCCTTCGTTGGCGTCGCCCAGATCCTCAGTCATATAGACGTGCTGTCCGATCATCAGGCCTTCAAGTCCGTCGATCTTGACATAGAACGGATAATTGGATGAGCTGGTCATCTCCGAATCCTCACCTTCGTCCGAATATCCGCTGCTGCTTTTCTTGCTCGGATTCTTGTAATCGATCGAATCCACAAAGCCTTTCCATGTCGCGTTCTCATCCACGCGCGAATGAATCACCATATCCATGCCGACCTGGATCACGTCGATGTTCGATTCATTGATCGTCCCCTTGATCCGGTAATTGTCGGCTTCCACGAGCTTGATGAACGAATCGCCCGAAGAGGAGTCCTCATCATCGACGTCAAAGTCATCATAGGCAAAGTCATCCTCTTCTTCGCCTTCGCCTTCATCGTCACCGAAGGCCAGGTCGTACGTACTTGTATCCGCCTGTCCTGCTTTTTCGATGATGCCGTCAAATGGCGCTTTCACGTCGAGGTCCTTCGTGGCGTCTTCAAGACTCTGGATCTCCTTCTCCTTGAGCGCAATATTATACTGCGTCTCCCGGATATCCGTATCCATCTCCTGGATCTTCAGCGTATACTCCAGCTGGCTGTCTGCATTTGCTTTCTGCTTGTCCTGCTCGAGCTGGTATTTCTCTTCCATCTTGGACTGCAGCCCGTTCTGCTGCTCTTCAAGCTCAAGCTTGGATTTTTCAAGTGCGTTCTGGGCCTGCTCGGCGTCATAGGTAAAAAGAACGTCCCCGGCTTTGACCGTGTCGCCCTTCTTGACGTATACTTTTCCGACTTTCTTGTTGCTGTCTTTCTTTATATTTGCCTCGTTCCCGGTGCTGACGATGCCGGCAAAGATCTGCTGCTGCATCGTTTCCGTGAGGCCGCAGAGCATTCCGACCGACTGCACCGGAACGGCGTTGTCCGAAGACGCGCCGCAGCCGGAACACAGCGCCGCAAACAGGGCACAGGCCAGAAGCGCTGAATGATGTCTCCTCATGCTAATCTCCTTTCATGTCACTATCATCTTATCGTTTCATTATGTTTAAACTGTGAACATATGGATTCGTCCGCTTTGTATCTGTCAAACCCGAAGGTATTCTTACCAATCCTTTGCGGTGATGAATTCCGGCGTTGTGACTTGCAGGGTTTTGTGATAAAATGACACAGATTATCAACAAATGGCTCTCCACAAACAGGAGGAATCGGTTCGCAGTATGAGAATTGCGGTCATCACAGATACGAACAGCGGTATGTCCCGCGCGGATGCTGAAACCCACGGCATCATTCTGGAATCCATGCCGGTCATCATAGACGGAAAAGAATACAGGGAAGGGGTCAATCTTGAAGAGGAACGGTTCTATTCGATGCTCTCTGACGGCGCGGACGTGCATACGTCGCAGCCGGCCGCCGGGGACGTGATCGATCTCTGGAAAGATGTTCTGAAAGACTATGACGAGATCATCCACATCCCGATGTCAAGCGGTCTCTCGGGCACCTGCCAGAGCGCTTCTGTATATGCCCGGGAATTTGACGGCCGTGTCCACGTCGTGGACAATCAGCGGATCTCCGTCACACAGCGCCAGTCCGCTCTGGATGCCAAAGTAATGGCGGATGCGGGGATGTCCGGAAGTGAGATCAAGGCCCGGCTTGAGGAAACAAAGTTTGATTCCCATATCTACATTATGGTGGATACGCTCAAGTACCTGAAGAAAGGCGGACGGATCACGCCTGCGGCCGCGATGATTGCCGGCGTGCTGAATCTGAAGCCCGTTCTGCAGATTCAGGGCGAAAAGCTGGATGCCTTCTCCAAATGCCGCGGAATCAAAGCAGCTAAGAAGATCATGACGGAAGCTGTCTTTGAAGGAATTGAAAAAGAATTCGGCGGCGTGCACTACTCCGGCAAGCCGGGGGCCTGGATCGGGCTTGCGCATACCCGGAATGCAGAGGCTGCCGAACAATTCAGGCTGGAAAGCCAGGAGCATTTTCCGGGATTTGATATACATGTGGATCCGCTTCCGATCAGCATTGCCTGCCATATCGGTCCGGGGTCTCTTGCGCTTACGTGTACGAAGGTGCTGCCGGAAGGTGTGCAGTATG
>CACXFK010000086.1 GCA_902766945.1 uncultured Lachnospiraceae bacterium
AGGTGTATTCGGAGCATGTCGCGATCAGTGCGTTCATGTCGCCCTGCAGCGGACTCATGCCGATGGCCGCGACAGCGGTGCAGGCAAGCATGAGAGGCACGCTTCCCAGATATCCGGCGATGACGACGCCCAGCCTTCCCAGGGTGCCGACGGTGTAGCCGGTCAGGTTAAGCCTGTACATGCCGCCCCATTTCGCGACAAGAGTGGGCGTGAACAAAAGACCGACGATCATCGGGATGTTGATGGCCCAGGAGAAGACGCCCAGCAGGTTTGCATTTTTCAGAACGTAGGTCATGTAGTAGATTCCCATATTGAGAGTGGCGGAATAAATCTGCATCATAATATAGGAAGCACAGATCATAAGATAATATTTGTTTTTGATAAGCAGCCTGAACGCATCGATCAGGCTGTATTTTTCTTCTGCCGCTGATTCGCGGACCGCCTCGCCGTCATCCAGCTCCTCAGGAGGCAGCTCTTTTACGGAAAAGACGGAGAGCGAGTTGGATATGACGCCGACGATCGCATAAATAATGGCAACGGTCCGCCACGCGGCAGCGCCTCCGCCGAAACGGGCGACGAGTCCGACGGTGATGGTCTGGATCAGCATACTGGTTCCGAAAGCGAACATAAAACGGATCGATCCCATCTGCACACGCTCGTGATTGTTTCTGGTCACAAGGGCTGTCAGCGCGGAGTAGGCGATATTGTTGGCCGTGTAGAAGCCCGCGTTCAGAAGTGTGTAGGCGATGAAAAACCAGGCGTACTGTGCAGTGGAAGACATATCGGCGGGAATGCAGAATATGGCGACAAGGCAAACCGCACAGCCGAAGTACCCGTAAAACATCCAGGGACGTGCTTTCCCCATTCGGGTATGTGTCTTGTCAATCAGGGAACCGAAAAATATATCACTCACCCCATCGAAAAGCTTCGATACGGCGATCAGCGTGCCTACAATTCCGGCGTTCATGCCGACGGTATCGGTCAGGAAGATCATGACGAATGCAGAGAGCAGTGCATAGACTACATTGCCGGCGATATCCCCTGAGCCGTATCCGACTTTGTTATACCACTTCAGATAAGTTTTCTCCTTCATGTATTACCTCCTTCAACGATAAGCCGTTTCCGGTCTGATAAAGAATGCAAAATTGTATTCACTGTCATCAACCCGATACTCCGGAGCAAGATCCGGACCGCAGCTTTTCGAGCCGATTCCCGCCATTTTGTGATCGATACAAAGAACCGTGCAGCCGCAGGACTGCAGCTCATAGTTATGTGCTTTTGATTCCAGCTCCTCCTGGGTGTAACAGGACGCATTGAAAGAGAAGGTCTGATCATCCGCCGGTGCCGCCGTCAGGACAAGACTTCTTCCCGTGAGGCGCACATAGTCACAGTCACAGCGGCTTCCGTTTTCCTGCGGGCGGATATAATCTTCGTGAAGATCTTTTACGGCTTTGCGGAAGCATCCGTGCCGGCTGCTCCTGCATTTGTCGATATAACTCTCGGACGGGCCAAGACCGTAATATTCGGCTTGATCCAGTGAGGAATCAAGGAAGAGACGAATGCCGATCCTCGGGAGAGTCTCGATTTCTCTGTCCTTTTCCGCATGGACATCCATACGGATTTTTCCGTCCGGGTAGATCCTGTATTCCGTCCTGAGGCGGAGAATGGGCTGCACCGACACGGCCGCTACGGACTGAAGGACGCGGATGACGGCGGCATCCCCTTCTGTTTCCGACGCGGTTTCGTAAGCGCGTGTGACCGTGTGATTCAGCCGTTCCCATTTCCAAAGGCTTTCAAGAGGCCGGTCATTGTCTGCAGGTGCCCGCCAGAGATTGAAATCCACGGGTTTTTTCAGGATCTCCCTACCGCCTGTCCGAAGAGACGTGAAGCTGCCGGTCAACGTATCGAGAACATAGAAAAATGTGCGGCCCCGGATGATCAGATCCGTGCCGGATTCGGTTACGACCGGTGCGGCCTCTGACGAATTTGCATCCGGGCTGAGGTAAGCCAGTGCCGTCTGATTCCGTCCGTCGGCGTTTTCAAGGCGAACTTCATCAAATCCGAGCACATGACCCGCTGGAATGCCCGCAAGCGCTTTCCTTAACAGGTAAGTGACGGTCAGATAACACCTTCCCTTGTCGGGAACCGAGGGCTGAAGCGGTACGGAAGCCTGCGAATGGGGAGGCAGATCCGGAATAGAAATGATTCCCTTTTCAGATTCCCTGCCGTCGACCGTGACCCGCCACTGTGCATCCACGATGCCTCCCGCATTGAGAAAGTCCCAGTAACTGCGGATGGTGAAAACTCTTTTTTCCGCATCGAAGGAACCGCGAAGAGGCCTGTAAACGTTTTTATATTCATAAAGACCCGTATGCGGGGTGCGGTCCGGGTAAACCAGTCCGTCCAGACAGAAATTGCCGTCATGCTGCAGCTCGCCGTGGTCGCCGCCGTACCAGTACATGGCTCTTCCGTCTGCCGTGAGCCCTTTGAAAATGGCGTGGTCACACCATTCCCAGACAAATCCTCCGCAGAGGCCGGGATACTGTTCGGTCAGGTCACGGTATTCCCGGAAGTCTCCGGGACTGTTTCCCATGGAATGGCAGTATTCCACCAGGAGCAGCGGTTTATCCGGTTTGTCTTTGAAATAGTCCCGGATTTCGTCGAAGGCCGGATACATTCTTCCGAAGAGATCGATATTCGAGACGTCGTAGTTCCGGTCATCCGGCAGATAGTACGCACTTTCGTAGTGCGTGAGTCTTGTCGGGTCCGTCAGCTTTGTCCAACTGAGCGCATTTTCAAAGGTGCAGCCATATCCGCATTCATTTCCCATGGACCAGACAAGAATGCAAGGCCGGTTGCGGTTCCTTAAAATCATGGAGGATACGCGGTCCAGCGTCGCCGCCGTAAAGGCCGGATTGTCCGCAATCCGTGAGTGGGCGAGACGCATGCGGGCGGCGTAATCATCTTCCGTAAAGTATAATGGTGCCGTTCCGTGACTCTCGTTGTCGGCCTCATCGATCACATAAAGGCCAAGCTCGTCGCACATCTGGTAGAAGTAGGGAACATTGGGATAGTGGCTGGTGCGGACGGCATTGAAATTGTATTCCTTGATCATTTTCAAATCGTTCAGCACCCCGGATTCATCCACGACGGAACCGGTGAGCGGATCGGATTCATGCCGGTTGACGCCCCGGAAACGGATCGGGGAGCCGTTCAGGAGAACGCGGCCGTCCTTTACACAGACCCGGCGGAAACCGACGCGCTCCGTGATGCACTCATGCTCTGTCTCGATGATGAGCAGATAGAGATTGGGCGTTTCCGCATTCCAGAGCAGAGGATCGGTGATCTCGAAATGAGCCTCCGACTGTCCGTTCACGGAAGCACAATGCATAAAACTCCTGTCGGAAGCGTCGTTTTTATCCTTATCTGCACCTGTTTCCGGATAAAGCCTGAGCCGGACCGGGATGGGATTGCTGTTAAATGTGAACCGGACCGTCAGGGATGCCGAACGAAAATCTTCTGAGAGACCGGTCGTGATGCAGTAGTCCGTGATATGGCTTTGCGGACGGCGCATCAGATAGACATCCCTGATGATTCCGGACATGCGGAACTTGTCCTGATCTTCCAGATAGGAACCGTCGCACCATTTGAGTACAAGAACGGCCAGGACATTTTCACCTCCGTGGAGAAAACGGGTCACATCAAACTCAGAGGTGTGATGTGTGACCTGGCTGTAGCCGATATAGCTGCCGTTCAGCCAGACATAGAAACAGGAATCCACCCCTTCAAAATGGAGAAATGTGCAGGGCGCATCCGCGTCCGGCTCCCACATGAAGCGGCGGATGTAAGCGCCGCAGGGATTCTGCTGCGGCACATAGGGCGGATCGAAGGGAAACGGATAGCGGATGTTGGTATATTGATTCTTGTCGAACCCACGCATCTGCCAGCAGAACGGTACGGATTCCTCCGTCCATGACGGATCCGTCTTATAATCCGGCCGGTAGAATTCATCCTTCAGATCGTGGACATCAGAATAATACCGGAACATCCATCCTTTTCCGGCAAGCATCTGCACCCGGTCAGATTCCTTCCGCAGCTGCAGCGTCCGGTATATTCCGGCAGACCGCGAGGTTGGAATAAAGTAGCTGTGGACAGGTACCGTGTTCTGATGCAGTATATTCGGATCTTCATATAAGTTGGGAACCAGCATTAATGAAAACCTCCTTATTCTGACTGCCGTACAGTCTGCATGTTCTTATCTTAGGGGGAAAACAGCCCGAATCATATAAACAAAACCGTTTATTTTCTGCACGAAACCACACGGCGGTGGTTATTGTGCGTCTGATTATGTAAAATCAGGATAAAGACTCATATACAGACGAGACAGCAGGGAGGTGTGCTAAAAAGACATGTATGTCAATTCCGGATATTTCCAGAATTCAAGACTTCCTTTTCAGGAGAAAAAGAAAGCGCTGCGGATTACGAGCGCCGGCACGTATCAGCTGTATACCTGGCCGAAACTTCCGACCTGGCGCCCGAAGGGACGGATTGACTGGCAGCTTGTCTACGTCACGGCCGGGGAAGGACATTTTATATTTGACGGCCGGGAAGTGACTGTTCCGGCTGGAAATATGGTGCTGTATCAGCCAAAGCAGGAGCAGCATTATTATTTTCTCGGAAAAGACAGGGCCTGTTACTGGTTCGTACATTTTACGGGCAGATATGTCCGGAACATTCTGAAGAAATACGAAATACCGATGGACAGATATATTCTTCATACCGGGCTCTCTTATGAGTACGAGGATCTGTTCAGGAGAATGCGGGATGAGCTTACGGAGTGTGCCTGGGGATATGAAGAGACTCTCACCTATCTCTTTCGGGAGCTTCTGATCACCATGCACAGGAAAATGTATGATGACGAAATGCGGATCACGGGCTTTCTGCGCAATGAGATGGATATAGCCAGAGAGTACTTCAGAGTGCACTATAATGAGGAGATCAGCATTGAACAGTACGCGGCATCCAGAAGTATGAGCACCAGCTGGTTCGGGAAGAGCTTTGCCGAAGATACAGGCGTATCACCCAAGCAGTATATTCTGGAGCTCCGTATACGCAATGCACAGGTGCTCCTGGAGACTACGGACGGAACGGTCAGTGAGATCTCGAGGATCGTGGGGTATGAAAATCCAATGTATTTCAGCCGGGTTTTCAGGAAAGCAAAGGGAGTTTCGCCGGCCAATTACAGAAAAGTGTACAGAGAGCATTATCTGCGTGCGATAGAAACCTGCCACAGAGCAGACTGAATCTAAGACTGAAACACAGAAAAAAAGTCATAGTACGGCGGATGTCCGGCAGCTGGATTCAGAAAAAGC
>CACXFK010000087.1 GCA_902766945.1 uncultured Lachnospiraceae bacterium
AGCTTTGGACTCATGTCAAAGACGAGTTTCTCCTGCACATTCCTCTCATGACTGAAGTCACGAGAATCCTGTGTCAAAGATTGAATGATGTGAAACGCACCCGTGATTACATCAGATCCTGATAGCCGGGCTTATACAGGTGGCGCGGAATGCCGTCAACCATGATCGGGGCCACATCACCCTGGATCAGCGGACGGACATAAGTGATGAATTCGTTTGTCACGTATGTGCCCTCTTCGTTGACCCATTCTCTCGGAACCAGACGCTCGTCATTTGCGATCTTGTGGACGTCCTTGACCGCCGTGCCGGCTGCGTACGGATCATCCGATGTGCGCTCGATGACGACCATCTTTCCGGAATCGCCTTCATCCGCAGCTTTCATGGCCGCGCCGCCGACTTCGTAGGCTTCAAGAATGTCGACGCGGGATGCGCAGTGGCTGGCTGCTCTCTGAAGTGTTGAGAACTCGATCGCGCGCGCTTTGCAGCCGATTTCCTTAGAAAGGATGTCGCAGAGGACTCTGGCCGTGCCGGTCAGCTGCTTGTGGCCGAACGCGTCGACGAAATCGACGTTGCTGCCAAGTTCCATGACATACTTGCCGTCCGCTGTATGGATTCCTTCCGATACGCACACGACAACCGAATTCTTCTTCTTGAGAAGGGCGCGGCATTTCTCGACAAATGCGTCCACATCAAACGGAAGTTCCGGGAGATAGATCGCATCCGGACCTTCGCAGTCTTCAGCCTGGGCCAGTGCGGAAGCGCCCGTCAGCCAGCCGGCGTTGCGGCCCATGATTTCCACGACGGTCACCTGGCCGTTTGCGTTTCTCATCGACAGGCCGTCGCGGATGATTTCCTTGACGGACGTACCGATGTACTTGGCGGCGGAGCCGTATCCCGGCGTGTGGTCGGTCAGCGCGAGGTCGTTGTCGATCGTCTTCGGGCATCCGACGAAACGGATCTCGGAACCGGTAATGATCGCGTAATCGGAAAGCTTCTTGATCGTATCCATGGAATCATTTCCGCCGATATAGATGAAGCAGTCGATCTCGAGATCCTGAAGGATCGTGAAGATCTTTTCGTAAAGCGCCTGATCCTGATGGATCTCGGGGAGCTTGTAGCGGCAGGAACCCAGGTAGGATGCCGGTGTTCTCTTAAGAAGCTCGGAATCAAGACCGGTTGTAATGTGCTCGGACAGGTCGATATAGCGGCCTTCCATCAGGCCCTGCACGCCGTGCAGCATACCGTATACCTTCTTGTATCCGCGGTCGATGGCGGTTCTGTACACACCGGCCAGGGATGAATTGATTGCGGCTGTCGGTCCGCCGGACTGTCCGACGATGACGTTTCTCTTTTCTTTGAGCATCGGTTTTCTCCTCCTTCATGCGGATTTGTATAAAATCCGTTCCATTGCCAATATTTGATTCTACCGTATCAGGGCGGATATTTCAATGTTTCATTGAAAAAACCCGGCACGCCGCGGTGCGGCATGCCGGATGATGTTGATTCATTTGAAAAAACGGGAAGGATCAGAGCTTCGTGCCGCATTCCGGGCAGAATTTCGGCGGATTTGCCGGATCCGGGAATGCCTGTCCGCAATTCGGGCAGACGCCGGAGGGCGCTTCGGGCTTCGGTGATCCGCACTCGGGGCAGAACTTGCCTGTGTTGACGGAACCGCATGCGCACGTCCAGCTGTTTTCCGCAGGCCGGACAGGAGTCTGAACTGCGCCGGCGGCCGCATTGTACTGAGCCTGCTGGGCCTGGGCCTGCTGAGCCTGCATCCCCTGCTGCATCAGCCCTGCAATATTGGTTTGAGCCGCTCCGCCCATCATGCCGAGGCCTGCAAAACCGGTCACTGCGCCGTTTGCATTGGCTCCGGCTGCCTGCATGGCCTGGGTCTGTCCCATGCCCATATACGCGCCGAGCATGGAAGGATCCGTATAACCTTTCGTCTCCTGATACTTTTCGATCTTCTCCTTGCTGGACGGATCCGCGTCGATCATGCCGATCGCGATCTTGAAGATCCCGATGCCGCGCGCTTCGCCCCAGTCCTTGTCGAGGAGCGCGTTGACGTCCTCCGTCAGCTGTGCTTCATGCGCCGCAATGTCCGTATATGGGATGTGCAGTTTGGAGAGCTGGCCGACGCCCTGGCGGATCGCGGCGATCGCTTCCGTCTTGATCTGAGGCTCGATATCCTCGCGGGCGATGCGTCCGCTTCCGTCCGTTCCGGCCTTCTGTGCGCCGAGCACCTGATAGAATTTGGCCGGATCCGTGACATGGACCGAATACATGCCGTTGCCCATGAGGGTCGCCGCGATATGCCATACCGGCTGGCCGGTCGCGATGTCGTGTTCCCAGTGGTCGAACGTGATGTTGCCGGATCCCCACTTGAAGCCCTGGATTTCGCCGAGATTGATATAGAAAACGCGCTGAGTGTTCGTGCGGGAGCCGCCGGCCAGGAACTGCTGTCCGATCGTGGCGGCCAGCGCCTTGAGGCCGCTGTTGCTGCCGCTCATAAGCGACGGGGCCGTAGAGGCGTCAAATGTGTAACGGCCGGGCTCGGCGCAGAAATCGACGATGCTTCCGTTCTCAACCAGGATCATGCACTGATTTTCCTGGACATCGATACCGGAGCCGGAGGAGATGATGTTGTCATCGCCGCCCTTGTTGACAGACCCTTTGCTCGCGATCTTTACGCCCCTCTTCATGAAGAGGCCGGTCATGTCACCGCTCTCGAAATAGTCGACCCATGAACTGGACAGCGTGTTGCCTGCCGCATTCGTGATGGCGCCGAGCGCCTCAACTGCAACCTTGATAAGACCCATACCTTTATTCTCCTTTCATTATGAAAACAAAACCGCAGCGGGTATATCATACTGAATCAGAAATGGCCTCCTCCGCCGGAATGGCTTCCGCCGCTTCCCGAAGAGAAGCCGCCGCCCGAGAAGCCGCCTCCGCCTCCACCGGAGAAGCCGCCTCCGCCGTTTGAGCGGGGTATGTGGCGGCGGTGGACCGTTGTCCCGAGATAATGCTCATCGTGCTTTCGGGACTTATAGGTCACGACCTTGACCGGGGGCGTATTGGCTTTCGAAGGCTGCGTGAGGCTGTGATGCATGTTGAAGCCGAGAAGCCCCAGAACGGTCATCACACCGCTTATGAGAATCGAAAACGGTGTCGGGATTGCCGCGAGAAGCGGATTGTCCAGCCGGTCCACCTGGCCGATATACGTCTTGGCTGCCGGAGCGTACCGCTTTTCCGACAGGTCGTCCTTGACCAGGTCGTAGACTTTCTGCCCCCATCCCGTATATTTTTCGGTCCCGTAGGTGCCGTATCCGGCAGTCCAGAAGACGCGGTTATTCATGTCAATGATGCAGATAAAGCTGTCTTCTTTGAATCCGTTGTCCACGAGAAACTGCCTTGCGTACCGCATGGATGTATCGGTGCTGTAATAGGCGTCGCGCGGGACGTCGTCGGAAGTCAGGATCACGATATCCGCATTTTTACTGTCCTCGACCTTTCGGATCGACTCCGCAAGGGATGCGGTCTCGTCCGCCGTAAACAGACCGGCATAATCGAAAATCCGTGCCTCTTTGTCGCTCACGCGCGGAATCTGGAAAACCGTCCCGTCGTTTGAGATATACGTGTCGTCGCCGTCGTTGTTTTCCGCATAGGCGTCGTCCTGAGTCGTCTGGCCGGATACGGTATCGTCGACAACCGTTCCGGTCATGCCGCCCACATAGTCGTCAAAGACGATCTCGCCGGAGTCCGGAAAGACCGTGCCGGGCGCAGCGAACACCATAATAAGGAACAACACGGCTGCAAAGATTCTTCCTGGCATCTGCTTCATCACATCACCCCCAGAATCCTGAGCACCATCATAACGATCTGCGACACGATGAAGATGCCGCCGCCGATCTCAAGCAGGCGGACCGGGTCGCGGGGAATGGTCCCCATCATTTTGCCTGTCTGCCCGTTCATGCCGAATACATATTTTTTTCCTTTGTACTCGGTGTACATCATCCAGACCGGGATCATAACCTGTTCCACGCGCTGGCCGGACCACTTGTACTGCTCGCTCTCGATCGTTCTCATCGTGTAGGTTCCGATGCGGCTCATGACCTCGTCGGACAGGGCGTGCTTGGCCCTTCCTTTTGCTCTCGGTTCATTATCCGCCGCGGAATCGTCCCACTGCTGCGTGTAAAAACCGGTCAGGAAAGCCGGGTTGAATTTCTGGAGCTCGCTGAAGTCGAAGGGTTCGATGGAATCCATCATAATGTTGTCCATCTCCTTCATGGCGTCGGCCGGTATCCGGTCGAAAAAGCCGTCGCCTTCCTCGTGGATCCGGTAGCGGCTCGTTTCCGTCACCTCGTCGTCGCCGGAGCGGTAAACCCGGATCCGCTCGGCGCGCACATTGACCGACGCACTCCCGTTAAATGAATAGAGCCAGTACGGCACATACATGCCCTTGATCTTCTGGACCGTCGATTCCCTGGAAAAGAGCCTCGGCGTCAGGATCGACTGCCTGCACAGAGCGCGGTAGGCGTTCTCGACGTCCTTCCGGTCCTTTTTAAACGGCAGCACATAGTCGGGACGGAACTCTCCCTTGACGTTGCCGGTCAGTGTGATGGCCCTGTTGCAGTAGACGCAGGTCGTGGCCACCGTTTTTTTGGATGTGATCACCTCGGCCCCGCAGTTCGGGCACTGGTACACCACAAGATCATCTGTCGAAACCGAGTCATCCGTGGCAGTTTGCGAAGAAGCGGCCTCAGCCGGATCCGCTGTTTCCGCTTCCTGAAACTGCGGAATCGTCTGATCTGAAGAAGCCTCTTCGGAAGGCGTCATGTCGTATTCGGAGGGGTCATAATCAAATCCGCAGTAATCGCAGTGCAGCTTGCCGGTCTTCGGATCAAAAAACAGCTCGGCGCCGCAGTTCTTACAGCTGTACTTTTTTGCCATGGTCTTCACTCCCTCTCATGCGGAAGCGCACAAACGGCATGTCCGCTCCCGCGAAAAAGCAAAGGTCAGAAAGTGAACTTATCGCGGAAGTAATCGCGCAGTTCCGCGATCGGGACGCGCACCTGCTCCATCGTGTCGCGGTCGCGCACCGTGACGGCTCCGTCCTCTTCCGAGTCAAAGTCGTATGTGATGCAGAACGGCGTACCGATCTCGTCTTCTCTTCTGTATCTCTTTCCGATCGCGCCGCGGTCGTCGTAGTCGACGTTCCAGTCTTTTGCGAGCTCTGCGTAGATCTTCTTCGCCGGCTCCGCAAGTTTCTTGGAGAGCGGCAGAACCGCGATCTTAACAGGCGCGAGCG
The DNA here is from genome assembly GCA_902766945.1 of uncultured Lachnospiraceae bacterium. GTDB lineage: Bacteria > Bacillota > Clostridia > Lachnospirales > Lachnospiraceae > Chordicoccus. Next base: position 5,312 of record CACXFK010000087.1, read on the forward strand.
CCGGATGGAAATGCAGGACAGTCCGGACGTCATTCTTTTCGGCGTCGAGTACTTCCTCGTCGTAAGCGCTGCACAGGAATGCGAGGACCATGCGGTCTGCGCCGAGCGACGGCTCGATGACGTACGGGATGTAGCGCTCATTGGCCTCGTCGTCGAAGTAGGTCAGATCCTCACCGGATGTCTCCTGATGACGGCTGAGGTCGTAATCGGTGCGGTCCGCGACGCCCCAGAGCTCGCCCCAGCCGAACGGGAACGTAAACTCGACGTCCGTCGTTGCCTTGCTGTAGAAGGAAAGTTCTTCCTTGTCGTGATCGCGGAAGCGGAGCTCCTCTTCCTTGATGCCGAGAGACAGAAGCCACGTCCTCATGAAATCCTTCCAGTATGCGAACCATTCGAGATCCGTGCCGGGCTTGCAGAAGAACTCCAGCTCCATCTGCTCGAACTCGCGCGTGCGGAACGTGAAGTTGCCGGGCGTGATCTCATTCCGGAAAGACTTGCCGATCTGGCAGATGCCGAACGGCACTTTCTTTCTGGATGTCCGCTGGACATTTTTAAAGTTGACGAAGATACCCTGCGCCGTCTCCGGACGAAGATAGACCGTGTTCTTGGCGTCTTCGGTGACACCCTGGAAAGTCTTGAACATAAGGTTGAACTGGCGGATCGACGTGAAGTTGTGCTTTCCGCACGACGGGCACGGAATGTTGTGGCTTTCCACGAACTGCTCCATCTCCTCGTTCGACCATCCGTCCACGGATCTTTCGAGCGTGATGCCTTTTTCCGCGGCAAAATCCTCGATGAGCTTATCGGCGCGGAAACGCTCGTGGCACTCCTTGCAGTCCATCAGCGGGTCGGAAAAGCTCCCGAGATGGCCGGATGCAACCCATGTCTGAGGATTCATCAGGATCGCACAGTCAAGACCGACATTATAAGGGCTCTCCTGCACGAACTTCTGCCACCACGCCTTCTTGACGTTATTCTTCAGCTCGACGCCGAGCGGACCGTAATCCCATGTGTTGGCAAGTCCTCCGTAGATTTCGGATCCAGCAAAGATGAACCCTCTGGATTTGCAGAGTGCTGTGATTTTGTCCATTGTCTTTTCCATTGTCTATCTCCTCAAATAATACAGTTTCTTGCCAAATTCTACCTCAAATCATCAATCACGGCAAGGCTTTTGAAGCTTTTATCAATTGTGCGCTTCATGGCGGATACGGCCTCTCGGGAAAAGGCGCCGGCGGCCTCTTCATCGAGAGAAAACGCGTACAGTCTGGACACCGGACAGTAGGATGCATACCGGAGCGCCTGAAAAGCGGCTTCGTTCATGTTTCCCGCTTCATCCGGCGGCGCGTAATCGCCGTTTTCCGCAAGCATCCGGATCTCGAATATGCGGCGGATCATCGAAGGCGGAAGCTGCTCTCTCATGAGCGCCCGGAACGTAACGAACAATAGATTGACGATATTTCCCGATTCTATACCTTCGCGCCCGTAGTAGTCGGATAATTCGAGAAAATAATACCCGTAAAACACGCCGGGCATCTTCTGCGCGAGATCCGAAAAATACTCCGAGGCATCCGCGGCCACAAGCGTATAGGCATCCCGTCCTTCATACAAAGAAAACACGGCAAATACGAACGGATTCGTAACCGCGATCAGCGGACTTTTCTGGCGGCGCGCTCCCCGGGCAAATGCCGTGATCTTGCCGCGTTCGCGTGTCAGGATCACGAGCCGCCTGTCGTATTCCCCGATCGGCTGTGCGAACAGGATGACGCCGCTCAGTTCAACCGTCTCTCTCATGACTCTTTCTTCTCATACCCGTAGTCACGCAGGAGAACCGGGTTATCGCGCCAGTCCTTCCGCACCTTGACAAACAGCTTCAGGAACACTTTTCCTTCCGTGAGTTCCTCCAGGTCGCGTCTTGCGGCCTGTCCGATCCGCTTCAGCATCGATCCGCCTTTTCCGATGACGATGCCCTTGTGCGAGTCTTTTTCGCAGATGATCGAGGCCTCGATCTCCGTCAGGCCGTCTTCGCGTACATGATACCGCTCGATCGTGACGGCGATCCCGTGCGGCACTTCTTTGTTCAGGAGCTGCAGCGCCTTCTCGCGTATGATTTCCGCCGCGATCTGCCGCATCGGCTGGTCGGTCAGCGTATCTTCGTCATAGAGAAGCGGGCCTTCAGGCAGATACTTGAAAATGCAGTCAAGAAGACCGCTTAAGTTTTTCTCTTTCAGTCCGGAGACCGGCACGATTTCGTCAAATTCGCACAGATCCTTCCAGGTATCGATGATGCCGAGCAGCTGCTCGTGTTTGATCGTATCGATCTTGTTGATCACGAGGATCACCGGCGTCGATACCTTCCGGATGGCGGCCGCAATCTCGCGGTCGCCATCGCCGATATAGGAGGACGGCTCGATCAGCCAGAGGATGACGTCGGCGTCTCCGAGCGTGCCGACGGACACGTCCATCATATATTCGCCGAGTTTATTCGCGGTTTTCCGCATAAAGCCCGGCGTATCGATGAAGATGACCTGTCCGTCGTCACAGGTATATACGGTCTCGATCCGGTTTCGGGTCGTCTGCGGCCGGTTTGATGTGATTGCGATCTTCTGCCCGATCATGTGATTCATGAGCGTTGATTTGCCGACGTTCGGCCGGCCTATGATCGCTGCAAATCCTGATTTCGTCATCTTTTCACACTCTTTCCTGTTGTCTTTATAATGATGCGCTTTACAGCAGAGGTTCGGTATGGCCGAACAGTTCGCTGTTTTCGGAAATGGCGGATTCACCGCCCACAACGCAGAAGCAATTGTCTTTGATGACGGCCCCGACCGCATCCGCGATCGCCCGTATATCGGACGGCTTCGCGTCGATGATCTCATCTCTGTACTGCTGCCTGACTTCATCCGTCATGCCGCGCAGGTACTCCCGCATCGACACCATGCCGAAAGCGGCGGGCGTAAGCGGCGTATCCATTGAGCTGACGGTTCCGATGACATATTTGGTCATCGTGGTCTCGTCCGCGTCAAAGGATCTCAGATATGCGGGCGCGCCTTCGAAGACTTCTTTTGTCCTTGCAAGCTGCGGATCCCGGTAGGACGTGAAGATGCCTCTCCCGTCCCTCCGGATCTGGGCTCCGCAGCCGTAGGCGCCTCCGCGCACGCGGATCTGCTGCCACAGATATTCATAGGTCATGATCTGCCTGAATACGCTCATCGCGCCGGCAAAAGGCGTGCCGCTCTTAAGGAAATTGCCTGCCATCGCCACATACTGCACCTGGCCTGAAGTCGTAAAGCCTTCGTTCAGGATGCCGTAGGGGGCGGCATTGACCTCGTCATGGAGCGGCCTGCCGGTATGGTCCGGCATCAGCGCGCACCTGCAGGCGTCTTCAAGCACAGCGAGACCGTCCCTCTCCGAAGTGAAGCTGATGATCAGATTGTCCGGCCTGAACAGATACGCGGCCGTCTCCTTTAAGGAACCGGCAATCCGGTCCGCCTGCTCGTCGAAATGATCCTCCAGATCCTTGATGAAACGGTAGTACGCGATTCCGCCGGTGCGGTCCGCGAACGCGCTGTCTCCGAACAGATAAGCGGATGCGCGGGTGGCCGCCGTGGTATGTCCGCTTTGCTGCAGCGTGGCCTGGAGCCGTGAGCGTCCCTCCGACAAAAGCTCATGAATGCGCTTCTTGTCGCTGAAATCGGACGTATAGAGGATTTCCCTGATCAGATCCGCGCCTTTGACCAGTTCGGGAATGAGGGCTTTCATGCGGATGCCGAAGAAAGCCTTGTATTCGTCTTCCCGGTTCAGGACGTCCGTGACCGTGATTGCGGGGGACAATCCGCCCGTGACGGAATTGATCTCATTGTTCAGATCCTGGTAGCCATAGGACTCGGTGCTCAGTCCGGTCAGGACCGCGCGGAGAAATCCGAGATACGGAATCAGGCGGTCCGGAAGCCGTTTCGCATCAAACAGCAGTTCAAGATAGCCGATTCCGTTTGTTTCGGCTTCATGATAAACAACCGGGATCAGAGCATCCGTGCCGTCGCTGAATGTGACACGGGCGGTGCGCTCCTCATTCATATGCGGCAGGATTTCGCGTCTCAGATCGGATCGCTTCAGTATCGGGAGCTTCGCGAGAGCCTCTTCCGTCTCCTCCTGATCCTGCCATGCGCGGAGCTCTTTGCTGGTCCGGATGCAGGACAGGATCTCCTCTTCGGACATGGCGGCTTTTATGCCGGCGAGCTTCTCCGCAAGAAGCCGTTCCCGCTCTTCCGCGAGCCCCTTTTTCGGACGGAGTATTACGAGGGCGCAGTGATTGGTCCCAAGGAGCTTTTCACGGATCATCGTTTCAAAATACCCTGTATCGGCAAGCTCTCTCAGGTGTCTGTATGCGCAAAGCTGTTTGAAAGCCGCAAACGGGGCCGCGTCGTCGTAGAGCCAGGTTTCAAGTGCATAGATCGTGTAGTACAGGCCTTTCGGATAGGAACCGTAGTCCGCTTCCCGGAACGAGAATTCCATGGCGTGGAGTCCGGCCAGGATTGACGACCGGTCGATGCCGGATTCGGCCTGTTCGGCAAGCACATTGCGGATGATCGAGACAAAGCGGTCCGCGTCCGCTTCGTCTGCATTTTTCGCGGTGACGTTAAAATAAGGCTGATAGATTCCGTCCGAATACCCGCCATACACGTCAAGGCCGATTCCCTCGTCGAGCAGCGCTTTTTTGAGCGGTGCGCCCGGGGACGTGATGAGCGCATAGTCGAGGACCGACATCGCGATCATCTCCTCTTCGTTCATCGGATCCCCGGTCACGATATTGTAAGACAGATAGGTGTTCCGCTCTGTCTCTTCATCTTCCTGGATCGGATACTCGCGGACCACTTTGCGGGGCACGGCAAAGGCCTCCTGCCGCCTGATCGATGAATCGATATCCAGCCGGTCGAACAAAGACAGGTACTCCCGGTCGATAAAGTCCAGCGCGTCCGCCATATCGAGATCCCCGTACAGGAAGATATAGCTGTTGGACGGATGGTAATACCGTCTGTGGAAATCCAGATAGGCTTCATAGGTCAGTTCCGGGATGACGTCCGGATCGCCGCCTGACTCGACGCCGTAGGACGTGTCGGGGAACAGCGCGTTCATCGTCTCTCTTTCCAGCACGTCGTCCGCGGAGGAGAATACGCCCTTCATTTCACTGTATACGACGCCGTTCAGCTGCAGCGGGCTCCCGGGGCTGTCCAGCTCGTAGTGCCAGCCTTCCTGCCGGAAGATGTTCTGCTCATGATAGATATTCGGGAAGAAGACGGCGTCAAGGTACACATGCATGAGGTTCCGGAAATCCGTGTCATTGGTGCTGGCGATCGGATACATCGTTTTGTCCGGATACGTCATGGCATTTAAAAATGTGTTCAGTGATCCCTTGGCGAGCTCTACAAAAGGATCCTTCAGCGGAAAATGCTCAGACCCGCAAAGGACCGTGTGCTCAATGATGTGGGCTACACCGGTTGAATCTGCAGGCGGTGTGCGGAAGGCGATGTTGAAGACCTTGTTGTCGTCTTTGCACGGGAGCAGCATAATCCGCGCCCCTGATTTCCTGTGTTTTAAGATGATGCCTTCGGCATGAATATCAGGGAGAGATTCTCTCGTGACGAGTTCGTATGCTTCCAGCTGGCTGATCTTTACGGGATCCATATTTCTTAAGCCTCCTTTTTGGGTTCCACTTCGGGATTGAACCACAATTTCCAGTTTCCGCCGTCGTGAAGAACGGAATACCCGCGCTCTTCGAGGTCTCCGTTCACTCCGGCGGCGTCATAGATCAGGATATAATTGCATCGCTGCCGTTTCAGGCTTTTGATCGTCTTATGCTTCGCGTCTTCCAGCTGGTTGTTCAGCACCATGAGATTCCGGTACCAGCCTTTGTTCGTCTCCTTGAGTGACAGTATGTCGATCACTCTCCCGGAAAACAGCGTCACAGCGCTTGTGACTTCGCGGATCTCGGAACTGACGAGGAGCGGCGCGGCAAGATGCGCATATGTGTTTCCGGTACTCCGGATGTTCTCCTCAATTGCGGCCGCCGTGACCAGCGTGATGTCCGGGAGCTTCTCCCTGGAAAGCGGCTTTTTAAAGGCTCCGTCCGCATACAGGTTTTTTCCGCCAAGTACAAGAACTGCGATCACGGCAATCGACGCGGCTGCATTTACAATCCGCTTGGATGAGAAAGACGCAGCGGACACGCCTGCGAAGCTGATCAGGACGGCGGACGGGAGGATCCAGAGAAACCGCCAGTACACGAAACCGTCGCGCATAAACGGAACCATGATCCGGGCCACCGGAGGGAAAAAGAACGCCGCCATCACCACGGCAGAATAGATCGCGAGCAGTTTCGGGCCGCTCCTCTTCCGCCTCAGGATCAGAAGATATAGAAGCGCGGCGAGCGTAAAGTAGAAATAAAGGCCGGACGGATATACTTTTTTAAAAGTAGACAGGACCAGCTCAAAAGCTTCTTTCATGATATGCGTACCTCAGTCAGGCAGGAACAGTAAGCCGGACGCTTACATCAGGTCATATAGAGATAAACGCCTGCCGTAAGCACCGGCAGGATAAGGGCCGGGATCGTCCTCAAGAAGAACTGCTTCTTTTTCAGGATGAGGGCGGCAAGGATCGAAAGCAGCAGGGCTTCCAATGCAGCGAGCATCGCGCCCATCGAAGTCATCAGACAGGCTGCCTCGAGGAAGAAAGCGATCAGCACCACATCGGCTGCCCGCATTTCCCCTTCTCGGATAAACACCAGATAGGCCCACAGGATCAGCGGCACGATCAATCCGGCCACCTGGGCTTTGCCCTGCCAGCTGCGGATCATGGCGAACGATCCCGCCGTATACGTGGAAAATCCTGCGCTCATATAGATCACGAAGGCGAAAACCGTGAACAGCCCGCATTTTCTTCGATCGCTTTTAAAGAGTTCCCACCCGATCAGGAAAAACACAAAGAAAAACAGGCATGTCAGGAACGGCGGCAGAAACGTGTGCGCGAGCGGGGCCGGTCTGATGCCGAACAGCTTGCTCATGACAGCAAACAGCGTGAAGTGCGGTGACGAAACCAGGCGATCGATGCCGTCCACGTGATATGTAGTCAGAGCCTTCCCCGTGCCGCCGATATACCGCAGCAGCGTGTTCGTGTCGAGTGAAGTCGTTGCGTTCGAAACGAATGCGTAGTCGTCGTCATCCACGTGCATGTATAAAAACGTGACCACCGCATGAAAGCCGGTCGCCGCAAGGGCAACGAGCTCCGGAAACGTGATCCCGCTGAAGAAGTTCCGTATGATGCGAAACGGATTCGTGTGCCGCCGGACCATCCTGGCCGCTGAAGCCGCGAGCAGGGCGCCGAGGATCAGCAGATAGAGCACCGTCAGTTCCGTAAGCGAACGATTGAGGAGGATGCAGGCGACCGCCGGCCAGTGCAGCGCCGCCATCAGCACCGTCCAGCCCGCGCACCACATCGCCGGAAGCGCATACGGCCCGCACACGTCCTCCGGCAGCAGCAAGTACCCGTACATCGCCGGCAAAACCGTCATAAACAGCAAGTATATCACCATCAGTTCAATCTCCCTAACGGGGTCTGACCCCGTTCAATCCCCTTAACGGGGTCTGACCCCCATGGTAACACAAAAAAAGGCCATGCACAATTCCTGTGCACGGCCTTTTGGGATACAGCTTTTGATTATTTAGCTTTGTGGAACTCAACGAGTTTGACAAGATTCTCGTATCTTTCCTTAGCTTCCGCCTCGGACTTCGCGAACAGCTTCGCAGCGCGCTCCGGATTGGCGTTCTTGAGTGAGCTGTAACGGACTTCGCCCATGATGAAGTCTTCATAGGAATCTGTCGGAGCCTTGGAATCCAGGATGAACGCATCCTTGCCCTCAGCCTTGAGAACCGGGTTGTAGCGGTAGTTTGCCCAATAGCCGGCCTTAACTGCGAGTTCTTCCTCTGTGATGGACTTGCCCATGCCCTTGCGGATGCCGTGGTTGATGCACGGTGCATAAGCGAGGATGAGGGACGGTCCGTCATAAGCTTCCGCTTCAGCGATTGCCTTGACAGCCTGGTTGTAATCCGCACCGATGTTGATGCAGGCCACATACACATAACCGTAGGTCATCGCGATACCTGCGAGATCCTTCTTCTTTGTCTCCTTGCCGGCTGCCGCAAACTGAGCGACCGCACCGGTCGGTGTGGACTTGGAAGATTGTCCGCCTGTATTGGAGTAAACTTCCGTATCGAAGACCATGATGTTGATGTCATGGCCGGAAGCAAGCGCGTGGTCGACGCCGCCGAAGCCGATATCATAAGCCCAGCCGTCACCGCCGAAGATCCACTGGCTCTTCTTGGCCAGGAAGTCTTTCTTGGCAACGATGTCCTTCGCGTCCGCATTGTCGCAGCCTTCAAGAGCGGCAACAAGTGCGTCGGAAGCAGCGCCGTTCAGGACACCGCTCTTGAATGTATCAAGATACTTCTGTCCTTCTTCAGCGGCA
>CACXFK010000088.1 GCA_902766945.1 uncultured Lachnospiraceae bacterium
CTGTTTTGTACTTTTGATTTCGTCTCACACTAAAGAAAAAAGGTACCCGTCTGTTGCTTGACGAGTACCTCGGATAATATATTCTATACTAATCTAGAATAATGCTGCCTTTACAGTATCAGTGCAGGAACAGACTCAGAAGCGCGATCTCGGCGATCGCGGCGATACCCATAACCAGGGTATTCATCGTCTGCGTCTTATACCCTCTCTCCAGAGACATCGCTCCGAAGTTGGTGACAACCCAGAAATACGAGTCATTTGCATGAGACACCGTCATAGCGCCGGCACCGATGGCCATGCAGACAAGCGTGATCTGGACCGGCGTCGTAAAACCGAGAACCGGAAGCAGCGGAGCCACAATACCCGCTGTCGTGGTAAGGGCGACCGTCGAGGAGCCCTGCGCGGACTTCAGGATCGCGGACAGAAGGAACGGGAAGAAGATCCCCATCGTGGACAGAACGCCTGCGTGCTGGGAAATGTAGTTGACCATATCCGAGCTGGAAATGACTTTTCCGAGAACGCCGCCGGCTGCCGTCACGAACAGAATCGGGCCGACCGTCATCAGCGTGTCGTTGCAGATCTTGTAGAAGTCGCTCATCTTGCCGGCTCCGCTCAGCTGCAGAACGGCAAAGACAGTGCCTACGGCGAGCGCGATGATCGGCGTGCCGAGGAAGTTGATGATGCCAGCGCCCGTGCCGCTCATCTTCATCATCGTAACGACAGAGGAAAGCGCCATCAGGATGATCGGGACGATGATCGGAGCGATGGAGGAGAAACCGCCCGGAAGCTTGCCGTACTCGGCCACCAGCTCCTCATACGTCTTCACAACGCCCATCGCATCGGCTTCGTCGTCAGCCTTTACCTTCTTGCCGATCATCTTCGCGTAGATGAATCCGGCGATCAGCGGGAAGACGGAGCAAAGAACGCCGAGTCCCATGACCATGAGCAGATTGTCACCGATGCCGAGCGTCGAGGCTGCGGCGATCGGACCCGGTGTCGGCGGGATGAATACGTGCGCGATATAAAGACCGGATGCGAGACCAACGGTCATAGCGACAGAGGACTCTCTCGTGCGCTGCACAAGCGCTTTGCGGATCGGGTTCAGGATGACGAAACCGGAATCGCAGAATACCGGGATCGACACAACCCAGCCCATCAGTTCCATCGCGAGAACGGGATTGTTCTTCCCAACGATGTGGATCACCATATCGGCCAGCTTCAGGGCTGCTCCTGTTGCTTCGAGGATGCTCCCGATCAGTGCGCCGAGGATGATGACGATACCGATGCTGGAAAATGTGCCGGAGAAACCTGCGCCGATGACACTCGCGAGGCCGCTCACCTTTGTTCCGTCTTCAAGTGTTTTGTCTACAAGCGGAATGCCGGCAAGTGCGCCCAGAACAAGTGAGATCAGCATGATCGATACAAACGGATGAATCTTGAATTTCGAGATCATGATGATCATGAGCACGATCGCAACAACAAATGCAAGTATAAGTGGTAAGCCAGTCATATTGCTCCCTCCCTTATGGTAGAATATAGTGAAACCAGATATATTCTAACACATTTTACGCACGATCTAAACAGCATCGTATCGACTGTTTTCTACAATGAAAAGGAGATCCTGCATATGATAAGAAGAGCAGCAAAATGGATCGGGATTCTGTTCGGCATCATCCTGCTCATTGCGGCAGCCTACGTGTGCTACGTCGTCTTTTCCTACTCCCGCATCGAGGACCTGCAGCCTATTCAGACTGAGGGAAATGCAGCGGACGCCGCGGTAAAAACGGACGAGCCGTACACGATCGTGACGCAGAACTGCGGTTTTGGTGCGTACACGCCGGATTTTACATTTTTCATGGACGGCGGAAAACAGTCCTGGGCGAACAGCAAGGAATCCGTGATCTCCTGTATCGGAAAAGCGGCGGAAGAAGCGCTCTCATTTGATCCGGATTTCGTCTTGTTCCAGGAGATCGATACGGGTTCAACAAGAAGCTATCAGGTCGACGAGCGGGCCCAGATGATCTCTGATTTCCCGGGATACGCAAGCGCGTTCGCCGTCAACTATCACTCCGCTTTCCTGATGTATCCCTTGACGCAGCCGCACGGAGCCTCGAACTCGGGAATCCTGACGTTCAGCAAGGCGCAGATCTCGGGCGCAGTGCGGCGAAGCCTTGAGATCTCGACCGGGTTCAGCAAGTTTCTCGATCTCGACCGCTGCTACAGCGTATCCCGCATACCGGTCGAAAACGGAAAAGAGCTCTTGCTCTACAACGTGCATCTGTCCGCTTACGGCGGAAGTGATGACATCCGGAAATCGCAGATGACGCAGCTGTTTGAGGACATGAAGTCCGAGTATGAGCAGGGCAATTACTGCGTCTGCGGCGGCGATTTCAACCATGATTTCACAGGAGATTCCACACAGGTACTGAATCAGGGAAGCAATAAGGAATTCGGATGGGCGATGCCCTTCCCGGCTGACCTTCTGCCGTCCTCAATATCACGCTGCACGGATTACGAAGACACGGACCTCGTGCCGACCTGCCGCAACTGTGACGTCCCATACGGCGACGACTGCATGACCTTTGTCATCGACGGGTTCCTTGTTACAGATAACGTCCAAGTTGACACCGTCCGGAATATCGATACCGGTTTTGTGTACTCGGACCACAACCCGGTTGTGATGACCTTCTCTCTGACGGAGGCATCGTCCTAAAGAGTCTGCGCCTGACGTCCTCATACGCGGCTCTGTGCTTTCTTTTTGGAAAACGTCCTGATCCCCGTGTGCAGCAGGAACGCGAGCGCCACGCTGATCAGCATGTTGCTCAGCAGATCATGCAGGTTCTGTCCTGTGCGGAACATGCCCAGGAAGAAAAAGTGAATCAGGTAGATCTCATAAGACAGTTCCGAGAAGAAGTGGAAAAATGGCGTGCTCAGAAATCTTGCCGCAAAGCTGTCCTGCTGCATCATAAGCAGCAGTGCGGCGATACAAACCAGCACGGTTCGAAGCATTCCATTATCGAACACGGCCGCGAAAGCCGGTGCAGCCGTCCGGAATGACGGAATCACACCGAGCAGCAGGCAGCCGAAGAAGGCGGCCATAAAGCCATTTACAATCAAAGGGCAGACCTGACGCCGCACTTCGCCGCACCCGCTCTGCCCGGACCATCCTCTGCAGAGAACAGCCGCCGCATATCCGAACAGGAACATCCAGATCTGAAACTGAGCGTGGGATCCGTCTCCGGCCATACGGAAGAGATCGGCTGTAAAAAACCGCTTCTCCAGGAGGGCCGCCGCGATCAGGATCGCAGCCGTGATGCAGGGATAGATCGATTCCGCGTGCGGTATGATTTTTCGATAGAGGCGCTCGATTCCGCAAAGGATCAGGTGGATAAATGGCGCGCACAGGTACATCAGCATGATCTGCTGCGTAAACCACAGGTGTCCCCATCCCTTTATGAACAGCATATTCAGGATCAGGCTATTGTCCGATGCAGCATCCCGGATTGAGAAAAATCCGGGAATCATTTTCCAGATCACAAGAAGCACGATCCAGAAAGCCGGAATGATCCTGACGATTTTTTTCCGATAAAACCGGAGTATGTCTTTTCCGTCTGACACATGTGCCATCGAATAGCATGCGAAAAATCCGCACAGAGTGAAAAAGATTTTGTTTCCGATCCCTCCGGCCGTATTGGCCAGTGCACCGATATGACCGGCCACAACCATCCAGATCGCGAATGTTCGCAGCCCGTCGAAGCCCTTGAAACGTTCGCCAGAAGTCTTCATTTATTTTACCTTTGCGCTTGACGCGGTCTCTTCAGAAAAGTCAGACATTGGTGTAGCTGAAATCTGCTGTGGGTTCCTTCGTTTCAGTTACATTTTACCATCACAGAATGCCTCTTTCTACAGGTTTTATTTTCATCAAGACTCGTGCGCATATCGGGGTTCAGA
>CACXFK010000089.1 GCA_902766945.1 uncultured Lachnospiraceae bacterium
AGCATCAGGTAACGGAGAAATCCGATATGCGTCAGCTTGTTGTAAAACGGTATTCCCCGCTCGGAGAAGAACGTGCGCACGGCGGCAAGGACAGCCGTCAGATCTCGGTGAACCAGCACGCAGGAGTCCGCGTCGAGCACCGTATAGCGGGTCCCCATCCGATGCATGCCGAGTGTAAGCGGGCCGCCGATCACCTCATCGCCAAACGACAGGTCAATCTTATTCCGGTATCCGAGTTCATGAGGGCTCCCATGAATCCCGTCATAAACCGAGTCCCCGGACAGCACGGGTTCAAGCAGGCGGAGGATCTGCTCCTCCTTCATTTTTAGCTGCTCCTCATACGGCATCGTCTGATACAGACAGCCGCCGCACTCCCCGAAAATACGGCACAGCGGCTCGCGCGTCTCCAGAGCGGATTTCTCCAGCACCTCCATGCGCGTACCGTAAACAGTATTCTTGTTGTGCTTATAGACTCTGAACCGGACCTTCTGCCCGGGAATCACATTTTTCACAATTCCCTTCTCGCCGGTCTCCTCGAGCACAAACCGTCCCTTGTTCGGATACTCCACGCGGCTGATCACCGCTTCCCCGACTTCTTTTCGTTTCATATCTCCGCCTGCCCCCTGTCTCCGGAGAGTGCCGAAGCCCCTCCATAAAAGAAGCTCCGGCTAAAAGCCGGAGCACATTCATTTAGTTTGTTTTCTATTATTCCTCGACGGCATCCTTGATCTCGTCAACCGCATCGCCGACCTTCTCCTTGACGTCTTCCACCGCGTCCTCCGCTGCTTCGACGACCTTCCCGGCTGCGTCCTTCATCGTATCTTCAGATGCTTCATCCTCATCCTCAAAATAATCGTCAAAATCGTCGTCAAAATCGTCTTCGAAATCCTCAAGATAATCCGGCGTGAAGAAGCGATAGACCGCATACGCAATAGCCGCCACGGCTGCGATAAAACCGATCACTGCAAGGAATCTAATGATTTTGTTATCTCCTGAATCACGATTATACATAAACTGCACCGTCCTCTCTAATATGATCGAGATAAAAACTGTGGTTATTATACCACGGCATCGCCTTTATTTCCATAGAGAATCGAACTTGATGCCATTATTTGCGCTCCGCGCACCGCATAGAGAGCTTCCGCTTGACATCGCTTTGGCGCTTGCTATAGAATAGCAGTATTACTTTTGCACTTTATCGCAATGCATTGCGAAATACCATGCCGCGGTCTGCTGCTTTTTGCCGGTCCGGCTTTGAGGAGGCATACAATTTGAATTTCCATTATCATGATGACAATATCCTCGCCCGTTTTTTTGGCAAATCATCCAATTACACGGACATTCCGACTCCGCTCTACAAAGAGTACAACGTCAAAAAGGGTCTGAGAAATGAAGACGGCACAGGTGTCCGGATTGGCCTCACGAAAGTGTCCGACGTCATCGGATATGAGCGGTCTGACGACGGAAGCGTCATTCCCTGTGAAGGCGACCTGCTGTACAGGGGATACAGCATCAAAGATCTGATCATGAACCGCCAGGGCAATTTCGGTTATGAAGAGACCTGCTTCCTTCTTCTTTTCGGTTTTCTCCCCGATGAACAGCAGTTTGCCGACTTCAAGCGGTCTCTCGCCATACGTTATGAGCTGCCCGACAATTTCCTCGTCAACGAGGTGCTGCGCGCTCCTTCCAGAAATCTGATGAACCGCCTGCAGGTTCTGACTCTGGCGCTTTATAATTTCGATGATCACCCCGACGAAACGGATGTCTACCAGACGCTCTTAAAAGGTATCAACCTGATCGCCAAATACCCGGTTCTCGGCTGCTATTCCTATCAGGCCAAAATGCATGACCTGTACCACAGCTCGCTCATCATCCACTATCCGCGCCAGGATTACTCGATTGCCGAGAACATCCTGTATATGCTGAGACCGGACGGAATCTTTACCGACCAGGAGGCCAACCTTCTGGACGCGATGCTGGTCATCCACGCGGATCACGGCGGCGGCAACAACTCGACTTTTACCGATGTCGTGATCGGTTCCACCGGCACGGATCTCTACTCCGCGATCTGCGGCTCGGTCGGCTCTCTGAAAGGACCGAAGCACGGCGGCGCCAACATCAGCGTTTCACAGATGATGAACGAGGTGATCGACATCACCAATTTCGAGAAAAATGAGGATCTGATCGTCCGGGTCGTGAACGACCTCCTTGATAAAAAGCTGTATGATCACAGCGGTCTCATCTACGGTTTCGGTCACGCTGTCTACACACTGACCGATCCCAGGGCCGAGCTTCTCCGGGATCTCTGCAGAAAGCTTGCAGAGGAACAGGGTTGTCTTGATAAGTTCGAGTTCTATGAACTCTTCGAGAAAACGGTCAAGGAAGTCACCTACAGGCGCAAAAAAAAGATCCTCCCCACGAATGTCGACTTCTACTCCGGTTTCGCATACAACATTCTTGGTATTCCCGAGGATCTGTTTACACCGCTGTTCGCCATATCCAGAGTATCCGGATGGGTGGCGCATAACGTCGAAAATAAGCTTTATGACGGCCGCATCATGAGACCGGCGACAAGATATGTCGGCGAGCACTCGGACTTTGTCAGCATTACGGATCGTTAGGACAATCCGGATACCGGATGCTCATCAGCACCAGTCCCTTCGCTACCGCGGTCGGGCCGGCGCTCTGCCTGTCCCGCGCCATGAGAATATCTTTCATCCGCTCCGGCGGATACCTGAGCGCACCGATCTCGATCAGTGTGCCGGCGATGATACGCACCATATTGTAAAGGAATCCGTTTCCTGTCACTGAGAAGACGATCCGGTCACCGCTGCGCGCCACATGGGCGTCGTAGATGGTACGGATCGTCGTTTTGCTTGAATAGCCGGATGCGCAAAAGGAAAGAAAATCATGTTCGCCTATGAGATAGGACGCTGCTTCATTCATCTTCTTCTCATCGAGGGCATAATAGTAATGCATCTCGGTATGGCGTGAAAGAGGATCCGGATGCGCCCTGTTCAGAATGCGGTACTCATATGTCTTAATCGTGGACTGGAACCGCGGATGAAAATCCGGAGGGACTTCCTTTGATTCCACGATCCGGATATCCTCCGGAAGACGGGCATTCAGGGCAAACGCGATCTTCGACGGGGCGATCTTCGTCTCCACGTCAAAAACGCAGACATTTCCCTCAGCATGAACGCCGGCGTCCGTACGGCTGGCGCTCATCGTCTTCATCCGCCTGGAAAAAAGATCGGATAAGGCGTCGTTCACGACATCCTGCACGCCCACCCCGTTCGTCTGGCACTGGAACCCGTTATAGCCGGTGCCGTCGTAAGCAATACGGATCAATATGCGCATCTTCAGACTCCCAGCCTTCCAAGTATGATGCAGATGGCGAAAAAGAGCGCGAGAACGCCGTACGAGGCAAAGTCCCGCTTTGCGTAGCGGAGCGGTTTCATCTGCGTCCGGCCTCCGCCGCCGTGGTAACAGCGCGCTTCCATCGCCATCGCCAGATCATTGGCCCTCCTGAACGCGGACACAAAAAGCGGCACGAGAATAGGCACCATGCTTTTAATCCGTGAAATGAGACCGCCGCTTTCAAAATCGGCGCCGCGGGCGATCTGGGCTTTCCGGATCTTATCGGCTTCCTCGGTCAGAATCGGAATAAACCGGAGCGCAATCGACATCATCATCGAGATCTCATGGACCGGCACATGAAGCTTCGTGAGCGGGCTGAAGAGGCTCTGCATGCCGTCCGTCAGCTGATTCGGCGTAGTTGTGAGCGTCATAATCGACGAGCCCATGACCAGGAACGCGAGACGGATCCCCATCCTGACCGCCATGATGAGGCCTTCCCGGGTCACTTTCAGGAAATAAAACCGGAAGACCGGCGTGCCGGGAGTCAGCAGCATGTTGAAAAGCATCGTGACAATGAGAATCAGAAAGATCGGCTTCATGCTCTTCAGGATAAACCTGAAAGGCACTTTCGAGAGCACGATAAGAGCCGCAAGACAAGCCGCGGCGAACAGATACCCCAGCGGACCGCGTACGAGAAAAAGTCCGACGATATACACAAACGTTCCGATGAACTTCACGCGCGGATCCAGGCGATGCAGTATGGAATTGGACGGGTAATACTGACCCAGTGTAATTTCGCCCATAACGAACCGTCACTCCTTAAGGGATGCCCTTTCAGACAAGGCCATCAATATGCTTCGCTTCGCCTCCGCCACCGTCGTCGCCCTCAATTCGACATTCAGACCCCTGTCATGCAGCGCATGCATGATGTAAGTAATCTGGGGTGCGGCAAGGCCCATCGCTTCAAGTTCTTTGTAATGGGTAAAGACACGCCTCGGATGCCCGTCAAAAGCAATCCTGCCTTCATGTACAACGAGAAGGCGGTTGGCATACTGGGCTACGTCCTCCATACTGTGCGACACGAGGAGAATCGTGATGCCGCGCTTGTCGCGCAGGTACTTGATCTGGTGCAGGATCTCGTCCCTGCCCGCCGGATCGAGTCCCGCGGTCGGTTCATCGAGGATCAGGACCTCCGGGTCCATCGCAAGGACCCCCGCGATCGCCACTCTTCTCTTCTGTCCGCCGGACAGTTCAAAAGGCGATGACGTATACAGATCTTCCGGGATGCCGGCCTGTTTGAGTGCCTCGACGGCCCGCGCTCTGCAGTCCGCTTCCGACAGGCCCTGATTTTTCGGTCCGAACATGACGTCCTTCAGGACATCCGTCTCAAACAGCTGATTCTCCGGATATTGAAAGACCAGACCGACGTGGGTCCGGAGTGAGCGCAGGTCGTATCCCTCTTCCCAGATATCCTTTCCCTCATAGAGGATCCGGCCGGAAGTCGGACGGATCAGACCATTGAGGTGCTGGATCAGCGTAGACTTCCCGCTTCCGGTGTGACCGATCACACCGATAAACTCGCCTTCCCCGATCTTCAAATTGATATCCTTCAGTGCGCTTACCTCGTAGACGGTTCCCGCCCCGTAGGTATAGCACACATTCTGCAGTTCGATCAGCATAATGCGTCCACCAGTTCTTCAATCGTAAGAATCCCCTCCGGGATCTCAACGCCGCTTTTTCTCAGTTCCCAGGCGAGTTCCGTCACCTGCGGAACCGTCAGCCGCAGTTCCTTCAGCCGCTCTACCTGCGAGAAGATCTCTCTTGGAGAGCCCTCCATCACGACCCGTCCGGCGTCCATCACGTACACGTGATCCGCGAAGACAACTTCCTCCATGTAGTGCGTGATGAGAAGAACCGTGACGCCCTCTTTTTTGTTCAGCTGCCGGAGTACTTCAAGCACTTCTTTGCGGCCGTTCGGGTCAAGCATTGCCGTCGGCTCATCGAGGACAATGCACTCGGGATGCATGGCTACGACGCCGGCGATGGCCACGCGCTGCTTCTGGCCGCCGGAGAGGCGGTTCGGCGAGCGGTCACGAAAACCGAGCATTCCGACTTTGGCAAGCGCGTCTTCCACACGCCCCCAGATATCGTCCGTCGGGATGCCGAGATTTTCCGGGCCAAAGCCCACATCTTCATCCACAACCGTGCCGATGATCTGATTGTCCGGATTCTGGAAGACCATACCGGCTTTCTGGCGGACCTTCCACAGTTCCTCTTCTTTGCCCGTATCGATTCCGTCGACCCACATCGTCCCTCTCGTCGGAACGAGCAGCGCATTGATATGCTTTGCAAGAGTGGATTTGCCGGACCCGTTATGTCCGAGCACGGCAATGAAATCGCCCTTCTCTACCGTGAGGTCGATTTCCCTGATGGCGCTCACCTTTTCCGGAGTTTCCGAGTCATCCGCGTATTTGACATAGTCAAACCCCAGTTTTGTGGCTTTAATGATCGATGCCATAGTCTTTCCTGCCTGCTTCCCGGATCAGTTCCCACAGCTCGTCGCGCCCTTCCTTTGTCTCCGAAGAAAACGGAATCACCGGAGTGCCCGGCGAAAGCGACAGTTTGCTGCGGATTGCTTTCAGCTTTTTATCGATTTCCGACTTTTTGATCTTATCCTTCTTCGTGGCCACAATAACCGGATCCATCCCGTTCGACACGATCCAGTCATGCATGAGCACATCATTTGCGGAAGGGTCATGGCGCATATCAACCAGGAGGAAGACACAGCGCAGCGCCTTGGAGGTCCGAAGATAGCGCTCGATCATCTTTCCCCATTTCGCCTTGACCTCAGCCGAAATATTGGCGTAGCCGTACCCGGGCAGGTCCACCAGATAACAGTCCGGCGCGAAATCCTCCCGGATCTCTCCGCTGTTGACCCTGAAGAAGTTGATTGTCTGCGTCTTGCCCGGCTGCGAAGAGGTGCGGGCAAGCGATTTTCTCATAAGCAGGGTATTGATCAGCGAGCTCTTTCCGACGTTGGACTTGCCTGCAAAGGCCGCCTCAAACACAGTGTTCTCCGGCAGTTTGCTGGTAATGCCGCATACCCGTTCCAGATCCGCTTCCCGTATCTTATTGATCATCATGCACTCTCGTTGCTCTTTGAACGCGAGCGGCGCCGGGTGCTTTTCTGCCTGCCCTGCGGCTCCGGATCGCGGTTGAATTCGGCCATCTTCCCGCCGCCGACATTTTCCTTGCGGATGATGCAGCCGACGACAGTCGGATCAGACGGGATCTCGTACATGGCGTCCATCACGGTTTTCTCCATGATCGCCCGAAGGCCGCGCGCGCCGGTTTTCCGCTCGAGCGAAAGCCGGGCGATCTCCCTCAGCGCGTCCTCCTCAAACGTCAGCGTGACGCCGTCCATCTCGAAGAGTTTTTTATACTGCCTGACGAGTGAATTTTTCGGTTCTTTCAGGATGCGGACCAGGGCTTCCTCGTCCAGTTCGTCCAGCGAGACGACAACCGGGATTCGTCCGATCAGCTCCGGAATCAG
This sequence comes from uncultured Lachnospiraceae bacterium, assembly GCA_902766945.1. Classification (GTDB taxonomy): domain Bacteria; phylum Bacillota; class Clostridia; order Lachnospirales; family Lachnospiraceae; genus Chordicoccus. The sequence goes on from CACXFK010000089.1 coordinate 6,914, forward strand.
ACCGAACTTCACAAAATCCTGCGGCATGACGTTTTTCAGGATTTCACCCGTGTTGATCTCATCATCGGTTTTCCTGATCTCGGCGCCAAATCCGATCGACCTGGTATCGAGACGCGTCCCGATGATCTTATCCATGCCGACAAAAGCGCCGCCGCAGATAAAGAGGATATCCGTCGTATCGATCTGGATCATCTCCTGCTGCGGGTGTTTTCTTCCGCCCTGCGGAGGTACGGACGCATTGGTGCCCTCGATGATCTTGAGGAGGGCCTGCTGAACGCCTTCACCAGACACGTCCCTCGTGATGGAGGCATTTTCCGACTTTCTTCCGATCTTGTCGATCTCATCAATATAGATGATGCCGCGCTGTGCGCGCTCAATATCATAGTCCGCAGCCTGGATCAGTTTCAGCAGGATGTTCTCAACGTCCTCACCGACATAACCGGCCTCGGTCAGTGTCGTCGCGTCCGCGATCGCAAACGGCACGTTCAGCATGCGCGCCAGCGTCTGGGCGAGCAGCGTTTTTCCTGAACCGGACGGTCCGAGCATCAGGATGTTGGATTTCTGGAGTTCGACTTCTCCGTCCTGCGGCGCCATCAATCTCTTGTAATGATTGTAGACCGACACAGCCAGGACCTTTTTGGCGTCGTCCTGCCCGATGACATATTCGTCCAGGAACTCCTTGATTTCCTTCGGGGTGCGGAGGTTGATCCCTTCGCCCGAAAAATCCTCTTTGCCGTACCCTTCTTCCTCAAGAATATTGGAGCAGATGCCCACGCACTCATCGCAGATATAGATCCCGTTATCGCCCGCAAAGAGCTTCCTGACATGATCGGCATCCTTGCCGCAGAAGCTGCACCGGAGCATGTTTTTATTTCCAACTGATCTAGCCATATCTGTTAACCGTTTTCTCCCTTAAAACAAACTTCAATTATTCGCGCAAAGACCCCTGTGCGATGCACAGGAGTCCGGCTGTTCTTTATACTCTGTTTTTTACCACACTGTCGATCAGTCCATAGGAAACAGCTTCTTCCGCTGTCAGCCAGTGATCCCTGTCGGTGTCGCGCTCGATGACCTCAAGCGTCTGCCCGGTGTTGGCCGCAAGAAGTTCATTCAGCTTCCTTCTCGTCTTCAGGATATGATCCGCGTCGATCAGCATATCACTTGCTTTTCCCTGTGTGCCGCCTGACGGCTGGTGGATCATGATCTCTGCATTCGGAAGCGCCTGGCGCTTGCCTTTGGCCCCGCCCGCGAGAAGAAATGCCCCCATGCTGGCGGCCATGCCGATGCAGATCGTCGAAACGTCGCACTTGATGTACTGCATCGTATCATAGATGGCCATACCCGCGGAGACGGACCCACCCGGCGAGTTGATATACAGACTGATATCCTTTGATGAATCTTCCGACTCAAGGAACAGAAGCTGCGCGACGATCACGCTCGCCGAGATATCATTGACTTCCTCGCCGAGGAAAATGATGCGTTCCTTCAGCAGTCTGGAATAGATATCATAGCTGCGCTCACCTTGCGCTGTCTGCTCGATGACATATGGAATCAGTGTATTTCTGATCAAATCAGACCTCCTTTGCCGTATCCACGATCAGAGAGATCGCCTCCTGAACAGCAATGTCCTTCTTCATCTGCTCTTTCTCATACTCACCCATGGACTCTTTCAGTTTGTCGAGTTCCATCTTGTACTGGGTCGCAATCTTGTCGAGTTCTTCCTCGAGGCGGAGATCCGTGGTCTCAAGATGCGCATCCTTGGCCACTTCTTCAAGAACCAGACGCGTCTGGATCTGCTTCAGGGCCTGCGGACGCATCTGCTCGCGAAGCTTCACTTCATCGGAGCCCATATACTGGAGGTATGTGTCGATCGGGATGCCCTGGCTCTGAAGCTGGCGGGCATAATCCTGATACATCGTCGTCACCTGGCTGTCGATCATCGCCTCCGGGATATCCATCTCGGAGCTTTCGATCAGCTTGTCGACCGCTTCATTTTCCTTCGCGGTTTTTGCTTCGCGCGCCTTCCGCTCGGTCAGCTTGTCCATGACGGACTTCTTGTACTCGTCGAGCGTATCGAACTCGGAGACATCCTGTGCGAACTCGTCGTTCAGTTCAGGCAGCTCCTTCGTCTGGATCTTGTGGATCGTGCAGGTGAAGACGGCTTCCTTGCCGGCCAGATCGGCGGAATGATAGTCTTCCGGGAACGTCACGGTGATGTCTTTTGTCTCGCCGGCGTTCATGCCGATCAGCTGCTCTTCAAAGCCCGGGATAAAGGATCCGGAACCGATGACGAGCGTCTGGTTCTCAGCGGTTCCGCCGTCAAACTTCACGCCGTCCGTCATGCCGGAGTAATCCAGCGTCACTGTGTCGCCATTTTCAACCGCACGGCCTTCCACTTCGACAAGTCTGGCATTTTTCTCCTGCTCCTTGCGGATCTCTTCATTGACTTCATCATCGGAGACGAGCGTTTCCTGACGGCTCACCTCGATCCCTCTGTATTCGCCGAGCTTCACTTCCGGACGAACCGCCACTTCAGCCGTATAGATAAAGGGCTTGCCCTTCTCGATCTGTGTGACGTCGAAGACCGGACGGGAGACGAATTCCAGTCCCGTGCTCTCGGATTCTTCATAATAGGTCTGATTGATCAGGTCGTTGGCCGCATCTTCAAAAAACACGCCTGTTCCGTACAGCTTCTCAATCAGCTGCAGCGGCGCATGGCCCTTGCGGAATCCGGGCACCGTGATCTTTTTCTTCTGCCGGTTGTAGACAGCGTTCACGGCTTTCTCAAACATCTCTGCCGGTACTTCGACCGTCAGTTTGACCATATTATGCTCCAGTTTTTCGAACTGCGTACTCATGTTTCCTCCTGAACTTCCTTCTTATGTCTTCTTTTATGCTGATTGAAATCAGCCTTTTCACGTGCTTCGTCTTTCATCGCACTATCCATGCAGTATAACACACGAACATGCCTGTGAACAGTCTTTTTTCAGTCGCACACAATGCTCTTTTTGATTTCATTCTCCGCTTTATCGCCAAAAAGCACGTCGATCAGCTTCAGTGCAAACGCCATGGCCGTACCCGCTCCGCGGCTCGTGACCACCTTGCCGTCCTTCACAACTTCCTTATCCGTGACGACTTCCGCCCCGCCTGCCTTCAGCTGGCTCTCAAGTCCCGGATAGCAGGTAGCCTTCCTGCCTTCGAGGATTCCGTGATCCGCGAGAACCGTCGGCGCCGCGCAGATCGCGGTGACATACACGTCCTTCGCCGCAGCCTCCTTCAATTGTTTCCTGAGACCGCTGTGCTTTCCCAGGTACGTCGTCCCGGGCTGCCCGCCGGGCAGGACGAGCATATCCGCGTCGTCCGTGATATGCTCCGACCACATCGCATCCGCGATCACCGGTATGCGGCTGCGCCCGATCAGGGTCTCCTGATCGCTTATGGAAACGGTTGTCACCTGCGCGCCTGCTCTCCGGAGCAGGTCGACGACGGTAAGGGCCTCGATTTCTTCAAATCCGTCTGCGAGAAATACATATACTTTTTTACTCATTTCCCCGTCACCTCACAAAAACCGCAAAATATGATCAGAGCTTTGCCATGCGCTCAAGCGCCGCTTTTGAATTGTCGTGGGTTCCGAAAGCCGTCAGGCGGAAGTAGCCTTCCCCGCTCGGTCCGAATCCGGAGCCCGGCGTACCGACGACATTGGCCTTCTCAAGCAGATAATCGAAGAATTCCCAGCTCGACATATGATCCGGGGTTTTCAGCCAGATATAAGGCGAATTGACGCCGCCGTAAACTGTGTATCCCATGTCTTTCAGACTGCCGTAGATCATGCGGGCATTTTCCATGTAATAATCCACCAGTCCCCGGATCGAGGCACGTCCTTCCTCCGTGTAGCAGGCCTCTCCCGCTCTCTGAATGATATAAGGAGCCCCGTTGTACTTTGTGCCGTGGCGGCGCGCCCACATGTCGTGCAGCGATACATCCCCGCATTTGAGTGCCTTCGGGATGACCGTATAACCGAGCCGCACACCGGTAAAGCCCGCATTTTTGGAAAAGCTGCGGATCTCGATCGCGCACGTCTTAGCCCCGGCGCATTCATAGATCGAATGAGGGATGTTTTCCTCGGAGATATAGGCCTCGTACGCCGCGTCAAAGATGATGACACAGCCGTTTTTGTTGGCGTAGTCAACCCAGTTCTGGAGCTGATCCTTCGTGATCGCAGCTCCGGTAGGATTGTTCGGGAAGCACAGATAGATGATATCCGGCCGCTCTTTGGGCAGATCCGCGATAAACCCGTTTTCCTCGGTACAGGGCATGTAGATCACATCCGACCAGCAGCCCGTCTCCTTGTCGTACGTGCCGGCGCGGCCGGCCATCACGTTGGAATCCACATAAACCGGGTAAACCGGGTCGCAGACCGCAATTTTATTGTCCGTACTGAACAGCTCCTGGATATTGCCGGAGTCGCATTTCGCACCGTCCGAGACAAAGATCTCATCCGGCTCGATCGCGCAGCCTCTCTCCCTGAAATCATGCTCGGCGATCGCATCGCGGAGGAAGGCGTAGCCGAGATCCGGAGCATATCCGCGGAATGTGGCGCCGTCCGCCATCTCGTCGACAGCCTTGTGCAGCGCCTTGATGACAGGATCCGTCAGCGGCTGCGTCACGTCGCCGATCCCCATCCGGATCACCGGCTTATCGGGATTGGCTTCGGTAAAAGCCGCCACCTTACGGGCAATTGTCGAAAACAAATAGCTTCCCGGCAGTTTCTGGTAACAATCATTGATCCTGTACATCCGTTTCTCCTTTCATAAACAAATGTCGCCCTGATACACTTCCTCGGCGGGTCCCGTCATGAAGACATGTCCCGTCGTTTCATCCCATTCGATGAGGAGGTCGCCTCCTCTGAGCGTTACGGTCACGCGGCGCTCCGCAAGTCCGTTCAGCACGGCGGCGACCGCCACGGCGCATGCACCCGTACCGCAGGCCCAGGTCTCGCCGGAGCCGCGCTCATAGACGCGCATCCGGAGGTGATCCCTCGACAGGACGTTTACAAACTCCGTATTCACACGCTCCGGGAAGAGAGGACTCCTCTCGAAAGAAGGACCGATCTCCTCCAGGTTCAGTTCATAGACGTCCCGTTCGGTAAATGTGACGCAATGGGGATTTCCCATGGAAACACATGTAATGGAATGCGTCCCGCCCCCGATCAGGCACGGCGCGGCGATCACAGGCTCCTTCTCTTCGTCCTTCCCGCTCCGTCCGGGTATAAGCGACGTCTTCACCGGAATCCTTCCGGGTTCAAGAACCGGTTCGCCCATATCGACGCGCGCACGTTCGATCCTGCCGTCTTCTCCCGGGAAAAGCGCCACTGTCTTAATCCCGGAAAGCGTCAGGATCCGGACCTCCGTCTTATCCGTCAGGCCGTGATCGTACACATACTTCCCGACGCAGCGGATGCCGTTGCCGCACATCGCGCCGCGGCTTCCGTCCGCGTTATACATTTCCATCTCGAAATCCGCTTCGGATGACGGATTGATCAGGATCAGCCCGTCTGACCCGATGCCGAAATGGCGGTCCGAGATCCTCTGAGCCAGACGGCCCGGATCCTCTATATGCTCTTTCGACCCGTCGACATAGACGTAATCGTTGCCGATCCCATGCATCTTTGTAAAATGCACCGCGCACCTCCTCTCACCGGCTCCGGCCTCCGCACCAGGTGATGAACCCGCGCAGAATCTGTTTGTCTTCGGCGCTTAAAAAGCTCATCCTCGAAAGCTTCCGCCTTGCCCTGCCATAACAGGCATCCATCGCGGACCGCGCATAATCGAGCGCCCCGCTCTCGCTGAAAATGCGCCGGACCTCTCCGAGATCCTTCTTCGACACGCGCTTCTTTCCGTAATACTTCAGCAGTTCTTCCGTCGAAGCCGGATCATGGTTCCGCACATACATCCACAGGATCGTCTGCTTAAACTCCGCGATATCGGACCCTACGTCCTTGCCGAGGTATCCGGCATCCGCGTAGATCCCGAGTATATCATCCATGATCTGGTAGGCGATGCCGAGTTCATCCGCGAAGCGGTCCACCGCCCGCATCCTGTCCTCAGGCATACCGCCCAGCATCATCCCGAGATGAAGGGGGCCGATGACCGAATAACAGGACGTTTTCAGATGGTAGATGTCGCGCACGGATTTTTCCAGCAGCTCCTTTCTCTTCTCTTCGTCGAAGGAGCTGTCCTGAAGTTCGTAAGGGAGCACCACGTCGAGCAGTTCCCCCCGGATCGTCCGGATCACCGTCTCGTCAAAATAACCGATCAGCGCGCCGAGCTTCGGATTCTCACTGTAATGCTGCGCAATGCACAGATTGGCCAGATACATCCCCAGGTCGCCCGTGCAGATCGCCGCCGACCTGGCCACGTCGCGCGGCCCGTCGACCTCCGCAACCATCCTGATGCCTCTTGCCCCGAGACGGTGCTCATAGCGCCTGTGTATCGTAAACTTGCCTCTTCTCGTCTCGGCGTTATCGATGATATCGTCATGGATCAGGACGCCGGTCTGAAAGATCTCAAATGCCAGCGCCAGCATATCGCTGTCCGCCGGATTCTCTCCTCCGGCGAGGCGGTAGCCCAGCGCCACGAGTGCGCCGCGCAGCATCTTTCCGCCCTCATTCAGATCCGCCAGGTCTTCCCTGAACATGCGGACAATCGGGTTCTGATCCTTTTTCAGATTCCGGTTATAGGCTTTGGCCGCTTTTTGCAGCCGCGCCGTGCTTTCTCCGTAAAAACTCAGAAATGCTTTTAAATCATCCTTTGAAGCCATCGCGCATCTCCTTTATTTACCCTTGTTGATTCTGACCGAGCGATAATAATCAAGCGCGTCTCGGAGCAGTTCTTCCGAAAAATCAGGCCAGAGCACATCCGTAAAGTACAGATCCGCATAGGTCGTCTGCCACGGGAAGAAATTGGACAGACGCCGGTCTCCGCCGGTCCTGATCACAAGATCCATGTCCGGAATCCCTGCGGTATACAGGTATTGCCCGAAGACTTCCTCCGTGAGATCAGCTTCCGCCCTGCCGTCCCTTACGTCTCTTGCAAAAGCCGCCGCGGCCCGGATGATCTCGTCGCGTCCTCCATAGCTGAGTGCGATCTGCAAGGACAGTTTGCCGCAGTCCTTCGTCGCTTCTTCCGCGTCATGAATCACCTGCCGATCTTCTTCCGAAAGCCGTTCGAAATTGCCGAGGCACCGGACTTTGACGCCCATCCGGATGCAACGCCCGATTTCATTGGTAAAGAAACGGCGCATCAGTTTGAAGAGATCCGAGACCTCCTCCTGAGAGCGTTTCCAGTTTTCGGTGGAAAACGCGTAAACGGTCAGATAAGGAATGCCGGCATTTTCACACCATTCGCAAAGATCAATAAACGTATCCACGCCTTTTTCATGTCCGCGCATCACGGATGCAAACATATGCTGTCTGGCCCAGCGCCGGTTGCCGTCCATGATGACCCCGAGGTGTCTGACTTTGTGTTCCGCCATGATCCGTTTCGTCCTTTCTGCGTCTTCAATGTCTCCGGCCGCTTAAGCCGAAAGATCGTTCACATGTGGAAGATTCCGTACGAGATAAGCGACATAATCGTCGCCGCGATCGAGATCCCGATGAGAATCGCCAGCGAAGCTTTCTTCAGATCGATCTTCAGCATGGAAGCGATCAGGGCGCCGGTCCAGCCTCCGGTTCCCGGAAGCGGAATTCCGACAAATGCGACAAGTCCCCAGAACTCGGCTTTGGAGACATTCCCGCTCTTCTTCATGGCCCGGTTTTCCAGCTTTCTCACGAATCCGCCAAACAGTTTTGTGGGCCTCAGCAGATCAAAGATCTTCTCCACAAACAGCAGGATAAACGGAATCGGGATGATGTTGCCGATCACGGAAAACAGGATGGCCTCATGAAGCGGAAGCATCAAGAGGCGGGCGACCGGTATGCCGCCGCGAAGCTCTATGATGGGCAGCATCGATACGATGAGGACGATCGCCTGCGGAGGTAAAAAACTGAGATGAGATGATACCCACTGTGCTGCTTCCTGCATATAAGCTCCTTATGACGGCACCGCGCCGAGATAGTCCCTGAGCGCGTCTAAAAGAATATCCATCTGGCGGTCTGTGCCGATCGTAATCCTCAGATAGGAACTGATTCTCGGTTTGTCCCACCAGCGCACATAGATATTCCTGGTTTTCAGATACTCAAAGATATAGCGGCCCATCACGCCGGGATGGGACGCAAAAACAAAATTGGCCGCCGAATCTTCCACACGGAAGCCCATGTCCCTGAGAGCCGCGGTGGTCCGCTCTCTCGTCGCCATGATTTTTTCGCAGCAGGAGCGGAAATAAGCCTCGTCCCTGATGCACGCCGCGCCGGCCTCAATCGTAAGCCGGTTCATCGTGTACGAATTAAAGCTGTATTTCACGTCGTTCAGATACCGGATCAGAGAGGCGTCCGCCATCGCGTATCCGATTCTGAGGCCGGCAGCGCTTCTCGACTTCGAGAAGGTCTGCACCACCACCACGTTCGGGAACTCCCTGATCAAAGGCAGGGCGCTTTCGCCGCCGAAGTCAACATAGGCTTCGTCCACGATCACGACGCTGTCCGGGCTCCCGGCCGCAATGGAGCGGACGGTGTCAAGCGGAAGCAGCGAACCGGTCGGCGCATTCGGATTCGGGAAAATAATCCCGCCGTTCGGCTTCAGATAATCGCCGGGTACGATATGGAACGCGTCGTCGAGCGGGATCTGCTCATACGGTATTCTGAACAGCTCCGCCCATACGTCGTAGAAGCTGTATGTAATATCCGGGAAGAGCACCGGCATTTCCGAATTGAAGAAGGTCATCATGCACATCGCGAGCACATCGTCGGATCCCACGCCGACAAACACCTCTTCATCCCGGAGCCCGTAGTATTCCGCGATCGCATGCACGAGGACGGACGCGGCCGGATCCGGATACAGCCTGAGGCTGTCGGCATCGAACCGCTTCAGCGTCTCGCGGACGGACGGAGACGGCGGATACGGATTTTCATTTGTATTCAGTTTGACGATGTTGTCCGCCTTCGGCTGCTCCCCCGGGACATACGGGACAACGCGCCTGATCTTGTCCTCAAAGCCCATAATAGTCCGCGATCCTCTTAAATCCTGGCAGTGCGTGTTCAATCGTTTCATAGCTGACGCAGTACGCGATGCGCACCCATCCTTCACGGCCGAAGCTCCGCCCCGGAACGATCAGGATCTGCTCATCTTCCTTCGCCTTCGTCGTAAAGAGACGCTCATCTTCTGTCGGAGACTTGACCCACAGATAGAACGCGCCTTCCGGCTTGACGCAGGTATAGCCGTACTCCGTAAGGGAGCCGTAGAGAAGCTTCCGGTTGCGGTCATAATACGCGACGTCGGTTTTCTCGGCGCAGCAGCGGGCCGCCACTTTCTGCATCAGGGACGGTGCGTTCACGAAGCCTAAGATGCGGTTTGCGCAATTGACCGCTGCCGTCACATTTGCAAAGTCTGTCAGCTCGGACGGGATCACCAGGTATCCGATCCGCTCACCCGGCAGAGACAATGTCTTGCTGTACGAAGAACCGACAATCGTATCCCTGTAGATCGAGGGAAGCCACGGAACCTCGACGCCGTCAAATGCGATCTCCCTGTACGGTTCATCCGAGATCAGATAGATCGGGGCGCCGTACTCAGCCGATTTTCTCTCAAGGAGAGCGGCGATTTCCTTCAGCACCGAAGACGGATACACCACACCCGTCGGGTTGTTCGGCGAATTGAGGATCACGGCTCTCGTTTTTTCGGAAATCCGTTTCTCCATGTCGGCGACGTCCGGGAAAAAGGTCCCGGGATCGGCCGGCGACTCGATGAGCACGCCGTCAAAGTTGCCGACGTACGCCCTGTACTCTCCGAAATAAGGGGAGACTGTGATCACTTCGTCGCCCGGATTCAGCAGCGTCTTCATGACGACATTCAGTCCGCCCGCGGCGCCGACCGTCATGATCACGTTCGCCGCCCCGTACTGCGTGCCGAACTGCGCGTTCAGATGCCGCGCGAGGGTCTCCCGCACGTCCGGGTATCCTGAATTATTCATGTATCCGTGCACGAGAATCGGGTTCTCGTTTTGCACGATATCCACGATCGCGTCCTTTACGGCTTCCGGAGCCGGAACGTTCGGATTGCCGAGACTGAAGTCATAGACATGGTCGGCTCCGTAGACGGCCGCCATCTTCTGGCCTTCTTCAAACATCGCGCGGATCGCGGAACTGTTCGCCACGAACCCTTTCATCTTTTCTGAGATCATCGTGTGCCTCCTTCTTCCCAATATGCCCACATATACACGCTGCCGCAGCTGCCGGCGTTACCTGACCAGCAGCTTCTTGAAACTCTTCTTGCCCCTTGCGAGGATCGTCTCACCCTTGGCCAGTTCATCTTTGCTCAGTTTTTCAAAGACGTCCAGTACCTTGCGGTCACCGATGCGGACGCCGCCCTGCTGGATCGCGCGTCTGGCTTCGGCGTTGGATGCAACCAGCCCTGCCTTGACGAGAGCCTGGATCACACCGATCCCGCCGTCCGTGAAGTCTTCATCATGCAGTTCGGTCGCGGGAATCTCGGCCTTCGCGCCGCCGCCGAACAGCGATTTCGCTGCCGACTGGGCCTTCTCGGCTTCCTCTTCTCCGTGCACCAGCCTCGTCAGCTCATAGGCAAGGATCTCCTTGGCCGTGTTGAGCTGGCTGCCTTCCCAGGCTTTCATCTCATCGATCTGCTCAAGCGGAAGGAATGTAAGAAGACGGATGCAGCGAAGTACGTCCGAATCGGCGACATTTCTCCAGTACTGATAGAAATCGTACGGGGAGGTCTTTGCCGCGTCCAGCCAGACCGCGCCGCTCACGGTCTTGCCCATTTTCTTGCCCTCGGAGTTGAGGAGAAGCACCTGGGTCATCGCGTCCGCGTCGCCTCCGTCTTTCCGGCGGATCAGTTCGGTTCCCGCGAGCATATTGCTCCACTGGTCGTCGCCTCCGAACTGAAGGTTGCAGCCGTAATCCTTGTACAGTCTGTAGAAGTCATAAGCCTGCATGATCATGTAATTGAACTCGATGAAGGTCAGGCCTTTTTCCCACCGCTGTTTGTAGCACTCGGCGGCAAGCATCCTGTTCACCGTAAAATGCGGCCCGATCTCGCGGAGCAGCTCGACATAGTTGAGATCGAGCAGCCAGTCTGCGTTATTGACCATCAGCGCTTTGCCTTCGGAGAAATCAATAAACCGGCTCATCTGCGTCTTGAAAGACTCGATGTTGTGATGGATCTGTTCTTTCGTCAGCATCTTCCGCATATCGGTTTTTCCGGAGGGGTCGCCGATCATCCCGGTGCCGCCGCCAAGAAGGGCGATCGGCTTGTTGCCGGCCATCTGAAGCCGCTTCATGAGGCAGAGCGCCATAAAATGCCCGACATGGAGACTGTCCGCCGTCGGGTCAAAGCCGATGTAAAATACGGCCTTCCCGGTATTGACCAGTTCCCTGATCCTGTCCGCGTCCGTCACCTGCGCAATTAAGCCGCGCGCTTCAAGTTCTTCGTAAATCTTCATACCCCTTTTCTCCTTTCAATCTTTGACACAGGATTCTCGTGACTTCAGTCATGAGAGGAATGTGCAGGAGAAACTCGTCTTTGACATAAGTCCAAAGCTCGTGTCAAAGATTGAAGCCTCCGGCGGATCGCAGAATTGCACATTGGAAAGCAGCTTCGCTGCTGTGCAATTCGCG
>CACXFK010000090.1 GCA_902766945.1 uncultured Lachnospiraceae bacterium
CGGGGTGACATGTACAGTATAGCGGTTTTCTTTTGAAACGTATAGTGAATTCCGGTGGGCATTTTATAAAAAAATTGCTTTCCTTTTTGCCATGTAAAAGAGAAGAACTCCGCCCGGGCGGAGTTCTTCTCTTTGTTTTCAATCTTTGGCACAGGATCCCCGAAGAGGAATCGCGATTTACTTCGGCTGACGGTAATCCGCGTCCGAGAAGCGGAAATGGTCTTTTCCTTCGAGCTTCACCTGGTACAGCAGGCGGTCCGCCGACGCAAACAGGGCGTCGTACGTCGGATAGGACCCCAGGTTGACGCGGCAGCCGATGCTCACGGTCATATGATCCTCCGCATCCGCACCGGGGCGGATCGTGTGAATCGCCGCTATAATGCCATGGAGTTTTTCCTCCACTTTCCTAAGGTCCGCCATCCCGACCGCATAGACGATGAATTCATCGCCGCCCATGCGCATCACGACATCCGACTCGCGGAACAGGGACTGCAGCGCAGCCGCCACTTTCTTCAGCACTTCATCACCGGCCGCATGCCCGTAGGTATCATTGACTTCCTTGAAATCATCGACGTCAATGATCATAAAGGCTCCGGGGACTTCATTTTCGATGTACCCCCGGATCAGCTGTTCGCCGCCGCGGCGGTTAAAGATCCCGGTCAGCGCGTCATGCTCGGCGCGCAGTTCCGCGCTGGAGCTGGACAGCATGCCGCTGATCCGCTCCCGGATCAGCCGGTTGGACAAGTACAGGGAGGCTCCCGTGCAGATCAGCAGATGCAGGAAATGGTGCGCAAACACCCCGGCAGACGACACCGAAGCATCCTCGATCAAAAAGAGGACGGCAAAACCCAGCGTCAGGATCATGATGTGGCCCCAGACGTCGCGGATCAGCAGCGGTAAAAACAAAACAAGGAAAAAAAAGATGAAATCCGACTCGGACGTGGCATCGCCCGCGCAAAGGAGAATGCTCCATCCGAGCAGCAGACTTTCGAAAAGATACAGCATCTGCGTCCCGTTTTCACCGATAAAGTCCCGGTTCGCATAGTAGATCGGCAGCGCAAACACGAAGTAGATCATATACTCCAGCGGGCGCATGGGAGGCTCCAGCGTCACCTTCAGAACGTACTGAATCACCACCGCGGCCGCGCAGATAAAAAACCCCGCAATAAGTAAGAAACACAGCGCCCTGGCGTTGTCTTTCCTGAATTCTTCCTTGTGCTCTTTCATCTGCGGCGGAAACAGCCTGCTCCGTATGCGATCTGACACAGCGCCCCTCCCGCATATTGCTTCGCCGTATCTATAAAAACGATTATACGTGATGCCGTCAGGTGTGTAAAGCGGACAATCTCTGCATCGTCCTCCATATCAAAGCGGACAGAAGAACGTTCGTCTTCTGTCCGCTAAAGTCCGTCATGATGCAGCCGGTTGTCAATGAAAACAGGGGTTCTTTATTCCTTGACGCCGCCGAGCGCCACGCCGGCAACGATGTATCTGGACAGGAACAAGTAAACCACAATAACCGGGAAGATCGAGAAGGCGATCATCATGTAGACCTGGCCCATATCGAACTTCAGGAAGTCGGCGCTCCGGAGCTGAGCGATCAGAACCGGCAGCGTCTTAATCTTGTCCTTGTGCAGGATCAGGGCCGGAATAAAGTAATTGTTCCAGCTGCTGACAAATGTGAAGATGGCCTGAACGGCGATAGCCGGTTTCATCAGCGGGAGGACGACCCGGTTGAAGATCCGGAACTCGCCCGCGCCGTCGATACGGGCCGCTTCAACAAGCGACAGGGACAGTGTGGAATCCATGTACTGCTTCATGTAGAAGAATGTAACCGGCGCCGCGATCGAAGGAAGAATCAGCGGGAGCAGGTTGTCTTCGAGCTTCATGTTCTGGATCAGCTGCAGGAAGCCGAGGGAGGTGACCTGAGCGGGGATCATCATGATCGCCAGGATGAAGGTGAAGAAGAAATTCTTCAGCTTGAAGTCATACGTATGAATCGCGTAAGCCGTCATCGTGGAGAAGTATGTGCACAAAACCGCTGAGCAGGCCGACACGACAAAGGAATTGAAAAGGCCGTTGACAACCGGAAGTGTTCCGTGCATCAGGCCGCTCCAGTTCTTCGGCAGATATACGCTCGGAATCAGCGTGAAGCCGCGGGTCAGATCGGAATGCGATCTTGTGGCGTTGACAAACAGGATGACAAACCAGAAGAGGCACAGGAATGAAAGAATAACCAGTACGATATAGGCGATGAGGCGTCTTGCACGTACGCCGCCCGTTGTGACGTTTTCTGCATTCGTATTCATCTTCAGCCCTCCTTTCTTACGGTAATCTTAAAGACGATCATGCTCAGGATGCCGGTCACAATAAACAGGAAGACCGAAAGCGCACCCGCGAGACCGTAGTTCCTGCTGTACAGGTGTTTGTTCAGGTACATGATCAGCGTCATCGTATTGCGGGCCGGATCGCCGGTACCGTTTGTCAGGATCTGCGGGACGTCGAACATCTGCAGACCGCCGATCAGGGACGTGATCATTGTGTACACAAGGATCGGGCGAAGCAGCGGAAGCGTGATCCGCCAGAACACCTGGGTGGCCGTCGCGCCGTCCACCTGCGCGGCTTCGAACAGGGACGGGTCAATACCCATCATGCCGGCCATCAGAAGGATCGTCGTATTCCCGAACCACATGATGAAGTTCATGAAGGCAACCAGCCCGCGCGCCGTGACGGTCGTGGACAGGAAGCGGACCGGCGAACTGACGAGCCCGAGGTTCTGCAGCAGGGAGTTGATCGGGCCTGAATCCGCGAACAATGTGAAGAACAACATCGCGAACGCGGAAGCCATGATCAGGTTCGGAAGATAGATCACGGTTTTCCAGAAGCGCTGCGCCTTCAGGCGGAGAGAAGGATCCGTGAACCACGCGCCCAGAAGAAGCGAGAAGAAAATCTGGGGAACAAAACCGCAGATCCACATGATCATGGTATTGCCGAAGTACTTCCAAAGATCCGGATTGCTGAAGATCGCCTGGAAATTGGCCAGTCCGATGAAATTCGGGCCGATCTGCTTAAGACCGGATCTGTAATTTTCAAAGAAAGAATTGTAAATGGTGGTGACGAGCGGAACGAACTGGAAGATCAGGTAAACGACAATGAAGGGAATCATGAAGATATAACCCCATCTGTTATACTGGACCACCTTGCTCCGTTTCTTATTCATAAAGTTACCTCCTGCCCCCTACGTGCTGATCTCACTTAAGGACCAGGCCCTTAAGCAGCTTGACGCAAAGAAAAGTGTCTTACGAAAACGGGATTTCATGCTGCCGCAGGCGGGTCCCGCGGCTTAAAAAAGAGACTGCCCAGCCTTCCGGCCGGGCAGTCTCCGGGTAATCGCCCTGCTCGTTCTCAGACCGCTTCCTCTATAAAACAGCTTCTATAGAGCGGCTCATTCTTAAAAGGAATTGTTCTGTTTGTATGCAGGTTTTCTCAATTGGATTCTGATCTTATCGACCCGGACTCCTCATCCGATCAGTAAGACAGTTCCGGATACTTCTCAACGACTGCCTTGTAGAACTGATCAAGAGCTTCTTCATAGGTCATGTTGCCGTCGAAGTAGTTCTTCATCGCGTTCTGGAATTCTTCCGTGCAGCCCTGGTCATAGTTGGAAAGGTTGGAGAGGTCGATCTTCTCGCAGCCTTCGCAGAACATGCCGAGCGGGTTCTGGCCGCCGAGAACTGCGAATGCATAGCTGTCGTCTTCCGCTGCAGCTTCCATAGCCGGCTTGTTGTTCACGAAGTCGTTGTCAGCCTTCACGATGTCTGTCATGATCTCTTCGTTGGTGGTCAGCTGTCTCATGATATCAGCAACGAGCGTCGGGTTGTCTGTGCCCTTGGCTGCGCAGATCCATGTGCCGCCCCAGTAGAAGCTCTGCGGGCCAACGCATGCGCCCCAGCCGCCCTGGTTCGCGATGGAGCCTTCTGTATCAGCAGCCATGCAGAAGTTGATCAGCCATGCCGGTCCGAAGTATGCGAAAACCTTGCCGTCCGGATAGAAGCCCTTGTTCCAGTCATCAGACCACAGTTCGTTTGTGGTTGTCTCGCCGGCGTCAACGAGAGCCTTGGAGTCCTCAACCCACTTCTCGATGTTGGCGTCAACGTGGATCTTCAGATCATCGTCAACCCACTTGGATGTGACGTTGTTGGAGTAAACACGATATGTGTCGTTTACTGTAGATACAGCATTGTAGCCGGCTTCTTTAAGCTTTGCAGCTGTCTCGTTGAATGTATCCCAGTCTTTTACATATTCCTGAACTTCAGCCGGATCATCCGTGCCGAGAACTTCCTTAGCCGCTTCACGGTTGTAGATCAGAACGCCGGGGCAGCCCTGCCATGACACACCGCGGAGATCGCCGTTTGCATCCGTTACGACATCCTTCGTGTACTGATACTGATTTGCAAGTTCGTCCTCTGTGATGCCGAGGTCCGCGATCTTCTCTGTTACTTCGACGTCGCTGTTGACATATTTCAGAGCGTAGTCAGCTTCAACAAGGAAGAGGTCAACCGGATCAGAAGAATTTGCGTTGTCCGGAAGGATCGAATCAAGATTGTTCTGATATGCATTGTCATCAGACGGAGTGATTGTCCAGACAACTTCCACATCACCGATCTTGCCGTGAGTCGCATCGACTTCTTCATAGCCCGGATAATGGTCTGTCAGGCGGGACTTGAACTCTTCATTCCAGCACTGGATATTGAGAACAGGGCCCTCATCAGCTGCAGCATCATCTGCGAACACAGCGCCAGCACCTGCCAGTGTTCCTGTAACCATTGTTGCGCAAAGAAGTGCGCTCAGTAACTGTTTCTTCATGTTCCATCCTCCTTGTGTTTTTTGAAGAAATGAATGTATGATCTAAGGCCGCGTGTGGCGGCACAAGATACCGTACTTCGAACCGGATTCTTTTGCGACTGTCCGTCAGTCGATTTTAGCAACTGAGTTGCCCTGGAAAAGCTTTCCTTCGACGATCACCCGTTCCATAAGCGTCGTCTTCGGATGTTCGATCATGCCGATCAGCTTTTCTGCCGCTTTTCTTCCGATCGTCACCGTGTCCTGCTCGATCGTGCAGATCTTCGGCTCCAGATATCTTGCGATATCGATGCCGTCGTACCCGGCAATCGATACGTCCTGTGCCACTTTAAGTCCCAGCTCATTGATGGCGTTGATGCATCCGATGGCGGAAAAATCATCCGGGCACAGTATGCAGGTCGGCGGATCGTCCAGACCCAGCAGCTTGATCGCGGCGTCATGCGTCATCTTCGGATTCCGGTAGTCCGCGTCCACCATGTATTCTTCCGGTATCGGCAGATTCAGCTCGGACATCGTCCGGTAAAAGCTTCCGATGCGGTTTCTCGTGACGGACGATGTGTTGCGGTCTCCGCCGTTGATGTATGCGATCTTTTTGTGCCCGCATCCCGCGACATAGCGGACAAGATCGTGCATGCCCTTGATGTTGTCCGAAACAACCGAAGGCTTATTGTCGAAGCTGTGGTCGACCGTGACAACCGGTACATCGCTCCGGATCAGCTCGGCGACTTCATCCTGGTCAAAGTCCACGTGGGCGATCACCACTCCGTCGACGCCTCTGTACCGGCTGTGTTCCAGATAGGTCATCCTCTGTGTCGTCTTGTTGCAGTTGATGAAGGTCAGGTCGTATCCCTTTGACTCGGCCGTGACTTTGAAGCTGTCCAGCACTCTGTTGAAGAAATCGTGGGTCAGGCCGTTTCTCGCTCTGTCCACAAACAAAACGCCCAGATTAAAGGTGCGGTTTGTTTTCAGCGCCCTGGCGGAGGAGTTCGGGAAGTACCCCATCTCCTGCGCACAGTTCCGGACAAGTTTCTTTGTCGCGTCGCTGATGTCGCTGTGATCGTTCAGGGCTTTGCTGACTGTTGCCACCGACACGCCGCATCGGACCGATATGTCTTTCATTGATACCATATGGCGTGCCTCCTGAATAATATGCCCGGCTCGAATGCGGCTGAAGGCTCACATCATTTCCGATCCGCCCCCCAGACCCTGAAGTCAGCGGCCGCCGTGTCGGTTACGAAACGCCTTAATCGATTTCGTAAGTAGAATATACTCCTTTTCCTGCCCCGGCGCAAGTAAAAAAAGCGGTTTTTTAGTTCCGTTTTCGAGATTTTCGTATTTTCACAAAATAAAGGCCCCCTTTTTGTGTATATTTAATAAAACTCTTTCTTTTATTTTCACACAATAGTACTTCCCGGAAACGTTACACTGAATTGTTTCCTTATATTAATTTCAAACGTTTTCATTTTGACGATTCGCGGCGTCGTTCGAACGAAACATGTTTCTGGCCTGTATTGTGCGAGAAAAGCCTTGATTTCGGTTCAGACAGGCCCTATAATGTCGTAAAAGGGTTTATTGCGCCCTGTTTCTTAATCGTTTTCGCACCGTTCTTGTAAGGAGACTCCCTATGAAATTCGGATTTTTTGACGATCAGAACCGCGAGTATGTGATCACAACCCCGAAAACGCCTCTCCCCTGGATCAATTATCTGGGATGCAAGGATTTCTTCTCAATCCTTTCGAACACGGGCGGAGGTTATTCCTTCTATAAGGATGCAAAGCTGCTCCGCATCACACGGTACAGATATAACAGTGTGCCGTTTGACAACAACGGCAAGTATTTCTACATCAAAGACGGCGATACGGTATGGAATCCCGCCTGGCAGCCGACCAAAACCCCGCTTGACAGCTACGAATGCCGTCACGGCCTGGGTTATACAAAGTTCGCTTCCTCAAAGAACGGTCTCGCCGCAAACGTGCTCGTCTTCGTGCCGATGGACGACACCTGCGAAATAGAGCAGGTCACGCTGACGAACAATTCAGACGCTGAAAAAGAGATCCGGCTCTTCTCTTATGTGGAATGGTGCCTGTGGAACGCCATGGACGACATGACAAACTTCCAGCGGAATCTGTCGACCGGCGAGGTTGAGATCGTCGGCAGCACCATTTACCACAAGACGGAATACAGGGAGAGGCGCAATCACTACGCGCTGTACACGGTCAACGCGCCAATCGACGGCTTCGACACGAGCCGCGACGACTTCTTCGGGCCCTACAACGGGCCGGACTGCCCGGAAGCTGTCTTCACAGGCGCCGCCAGGAATTCGGTCGCTTCGGGCTGGTACCCGGTTGCGTCCCATCAGCTGAATCTTACGCTGAAGCCGGGCGAATCGAAAACGTTCAATTTCGTCCTCGGTTACTGTGAGAACCCGGTCGATAAGAAATGGGAAGGCCAGAAGTCCGCGGATGACTACGACGCCATCAAGCGCGGCATCATCAACAAGGCTCCGGCCGAAAAGATGATGGCCCGCTACGCAACGGACGAAGGCGTGGCAAAATCATTTGCAGAACTGAAAGCCTACTGGGAAGACCTGCTCGGCATTTTCCACGTTAAAACCGGGAGCGAAGAAGTTAACCGCATGGTGAATATCTGGAACCAGTATCAGTGCATGGTCACCTTCAATATGAGCCGCTCGGCGTCCTACTATGAGTCCGGCATCGGGCGCGGCATGGGCTTCCGTGATTCCTGCCAGGATCTGCTCGGTTTCGTGCATCTGATTCCGGACCGCGCGAGACAGAGAATCATTGACATCGCATCCACCCAGTTCCAGGACGGATCCGCGTATCATCAGTATCAGCCGCTGACCAAGAAGGGCAATTCCGACATCGGCTCCGGCTTCAATGACGATCCGCTCTGGCTGATTGCCGGCGTGTCGGCTTACATCCGCGAATCAGGCGATCTCACGATCCTCGACGAGATGGTCCCGTTCGACAACGATATGTCCGTCGCGGCCACGCTCTTCGAGCATCTGACCAGATCGTTCGACTATATCGTCAATCACAAGGGGCCGCACAAGCTTCCGCTGATCGGCCGTGCGGACTGGAACGACTGCCTCAATCTGAACTGCTTCTCCGAGCATCCGGGTGAGAGCTTCCAGACCTTCGGGCCGAGTGAAGGGCCTGTTGCGGAATCCGTCTTCATCGGCGGCATGTTCGTCAAATACGGACGTGAATACGCCGACCTGTGCACGCTGACCGGCAGAGACGACGAGGCGGCCCGCGCCCTCTCGGAAGTCGCCGAGATGGAAAAAGCGCTTCTTACCGACGGCTGGGACGGCAAATGGTTCGTGCGCGCCTATGACGCTTTCGGAAACAAGGTCGGATCCGACGAGTGCGATGAAGGCAAGATTTATATCGAGCCGCAGGGCTTCTGCGTCCTGGCCGGCGTCGGTCTTGAAAGCGGCGAGGCCATCAAGGCTCTCGACTCCGTAAAGGAACGGCTCGATTCCGAATACGGTATCATGATCCTGCAGCCCGCTTATACCCGCTACCACCTCGAGCTCGGCGAGATTTCCTCCTATCCGCCCGGATACAAGGAAAATGCCGGCATCTTCTGCCACAACAATCCGTGGGTATCGATCGCGGAAACCGTTGTCGGGCGCGGAGACCGGGCGTTTGAGATCTATAAGAAGACCTGCCCGGCATTCCTCCAGGATAAGAGCGAGATTCATAAAACCGAGCCGTACGTCTACTCGCAGATGGTCGCCGGCCGCGACGCGAAGTTCTTCGGCCAGGGCAAAAACAGCTGGCTGACCGGCACGGCCGCCTGGACCTTTACGGATATCTCACAGTATATCCTCGGTGTTTACCCGACGCTTGCCGGGCTTCAGATCAATCCGTGCATCCCGCATGATTTCGGCAATTTCACGATCTGCCGCAAATACCGCGGTGTGCGCTACGAGATCGAGGTCATCACGAACGGCGTAGAAAAAGGCGTCCGCGAGATGCTGGTCGACGGCGTCAAAGTCGATGGCTGCGTCATTCCTTATGACGGCTCAAAACAGAATGTGCATGTTCAGGTGATCATGGGCTGATCAAACTCACTCCTTGCAGAAATCCCGCCACAGCCGGTCTTCCGGCTGCGGCGGGATTTTTGTATCTGCCGGCCGTCTCTTTTCTTTCCGCCGATTTTGTGCTAAAGTCAATCCGTACAGCCGGCCGCGCGATGCATAAGCGGCTCGTTTTCTTTTCCGAGTGTTCAGGAGGTTTTATATTGTCCACCGTTTCTCTTACACACAAGAAAGAAGCCCTGCTCTCCATTCTCCGTTCATATGGCAGCCTCGCCGTTGCCTTTTCGGGCGGCGTTGATTCCACTTTTCTTCTGAAAATGGCTCATGACGTCCTCGGGGATCAGCTTCTCGCCGTCACGGCTTCCTCCCCTTCCTTTCCGAAGCGGGAACTGCAGGAGGCCCTTGACTTTTGTGCCCGCGAAGGAATCCGGCACATCTCATTCGAATCCGATGAGCTGAAGATCGAGGGCTTTTCACAGAATCCGGAAAACCGCTGTTATCTCTGCAAAACGGAGCTGTTCCGGGGCATTTTAAACCTTGCGGCGTCCCAGGGAATCACCCATGTCGCGGAAGGGTCCAATCTCGACGACGAGGGCGATTACCGGCCGGGTCTTCAGGCCATACGGGAACTCCATATCTTAAGCCCGCTGAGAGAAGCCGGCCTTACCAAACAGGATATCCGGGACCTCTCCAGGGAGATGGGGCTTCCGACCTGGGACAAGCCTTCATTTGCCTGCCTCGCCTCGCGTTTCGTTTACGGAGAAACCATCAGCAAAGAGAAGCTGGAGATGATTGACCGCGCCGAGCAGCTGCTTCTGGACCAGGGATTCAGACAGGTACGGGTGCGCATGCACGGCGGGACGCTCGCCCGGATCGAAGTGGAGGCACCGGAGCTCGAACGCCTTCTGTCACTCAGGTCCGTGATCGTACCGGCATTGAAAGCCATCGGATTTACGTATGTCACGATGGATCTCACCGGATACCGGACCGGGAGCATGAATGAAACCATTCTTTAAAGAAACAGACATACAGGTGAGTTAATGAAATCAGAAACAAGAGCGATACTGGACGCCGTGCGCGACGGCTCCATGTCCGTCCGTGAGGCGGAGCTGAAACTGAAGACAGAGCCATTTTCCGATATCGGGTACGCCAAGATCGACCTCCACAGGAAGATCCGCCAGGGCGCAGCCGAGGTCATCTACGGTGCAGGCAAGACCGCCGGCCAGATCGCAGGGATCGTCCGCTCAATGAAAGAGCACGGACAGACCCGGATCCTCATCACGCGGCTGGACAGACCGAAAGCGGACGCGCTTGCCGCTCTCCTCGTGCCGGCTTCGGATCCTTGCGGCGGCACACATGAAGCGGCCTTATCCGGTGCTCCGGCCTCCGAAGAAAGCAGGGAAACCGGCACCGATGAGATCCTCTCATTTGCGGAAGCCGGGTTCCGTTACCACACATCGGCTCAGATCGCCATCTTCGGGACGCCGCCCGAGCCGACCGGAATCGGCACGATCCTGGTCGCGACAGGAGGAACCAGCGACATCCCGGTCGCCGAAGAAGCGGCCCTTACGGCGGAGTTTCTCGGAAACCGGGTGAACCGGGTCTATGACGTCTGCGTCGTGGGCCTTCACCGGCTTCTTCCGCACCTGGAAGAGATCGCCTCCGCCAGCGTGATCATCGCGATCGCCGGCATGGAAGGAGCTCTCGCCAGCGTGATCGGAGGACTTTCGGACTGCCCGGTCATCGCCGTTCCGACATCCGTCGGATACGGCGCGTCTTTCGGCGGACTGTCCGCGCTTTTGTCCATGCTGAATTCCTGTGCCAGCGGGGTCAGCGTCGTCAACATCGATAACGGATTCGGGGCCGGTTTTCTCGCCAACCGGATCAACCACATGGAAGCAAAAGGAGAGTGATCTTCATGAAACAGCTCTATCTGGATCTCGGAATGGGGGCTGCCGGCGACATGCTCGCCGCGGCGCTGTTTGACCTGCTTGACAATGAGGATCAGGCGGCATTTCTCA